>NZ_ATYM01000003.1:300000-429065 GCF_000427685.1 Haloplanus natans DSM 17983 | reverse complement strand
GCACTATCATCGGAAAAGAGTGCTCCGAGCGAATCAAATAGCGATAGTCCGCTAAGTGACTCTATCCCTATCTCACTCGTCCCCGTAGCAGTACTGTTCGTTTCTTGATCAGCATCTGCTGTTTGGTTCGCGGGCGCGGCGGTGGCGGAACCAGTTGCTGCTGCACCTGCACTCAATATTAGCAAGGCAACGAGCGCGATACTGGTTATCTTGTTCCTTGGCATTGCAATCCCACATAGGTACAGTTTACAAAATAGCATTCGCGTCCATCTATCGAATCGTCGTACAACCATCGAATCGTCTGCGTGCACAGGGTCAGACAGACACTGATCGCACCAGATGCCTGGTAACCGAATCACATGCGTGCTCAGAACCCATTTCATGTCCTGAACAGATTCGATAGCTGTACGAACATTCGATGGTTGGACGCGAACGCCTTACTACGGCTGTCTCAACCCTCTATTTGCAATGACAGAACGCAACGACCGACACGTCGAAGATAGTGGTTCTGAACCGAGGGGTAGCTAATTATGCGCGTTCCCGTCCCGAAAAACGAACTCGTCGCCTTCACGCTCGTCGGTGCGCTCCTCACAGCTGGTGTCGCCGGGGCCCTCGCGCTGCCCGGTGGCGGCCTCGCGCAGGCTGGCGAGCAACCTAACTCACCAGATACGCCCGCGTCAGAATCCTCACAACAGGTTACTGCGGATGCGCCGACGCCGAATCAGGAGTTCACCCCAGCAGTCCAGACACAGTCCGGATACGAGGACGAAGAACACGAGGAGTATGAAGAAGACGACGAGGATGAAGACGACGAGGAAGAATACGAAGAGGAACACGAGGACGAAGAACACGAAGAGGACGAGTGACCGAGATGATGGGATCGCTCGCATCGGTCTACGAACGGTTTGGGGACACCTACCGCGAGTTCGAGTGTTGTGACACGGCGTTTCGGATTCAGGCGACGGGCATTCGGGCCCAGGCTGGGGCAACTGCGGCCCGAAAAACGGCTGAATCACTCGAATCCCAGCTGAACGCCTTCGATGCGGCGAGTGCCGTCAGCCAGCTCAACCGTGAAGGAGAAGTCAGGAACGAACACGTTGCCCAAATCGTTCGCCGTGGATTCGAATACAACGACCGGACCGACGGGGTGTTCGATATTCATCAGGGCCGCGTCGAACACGATCTCAAAACGTTCCTGCGTGGTGATAGTGAGACACTACGAACAGAGTTCGATACCGGAACTGTCCAAACCAGCGGATCTCACATCACGACCGACGTCGAACTCGACCTGAATGGCCTCGCCAAAGGGTACATCGTTGATCGGGCCAGCGAGGCACTCGGCGGCGTCGGCCGACGTGGGTTCGTCAGTGGTGGCGGTGACATGTCCCCACCGACGGGACCGGTCGCCATCGAGAGCCCGTACGGTGACGACACACCGCTGAAGGTCCTCGACACGGACTGGTACGTCGCAACATCCGGCGGATACCGACGGTCGCGAAACGGCACTGACCACGTCTACGATCCGACCACCGAATCGCTCGGCTCTCGCCATGAATCGGTCACCGTCGTGGCACGCCGAGACTGTATGGAAGCCGACGCCCTGGCGACGACCCTCGCGGCACTCCCGCTTGCCAAGGCACGCGAATTAGCATCGGACTGGGAGGGTCTAGAGGCGCTCATCATCCACGATGGCGTCTTCCATACGACAGATGGCTTTGAGACACATGTCTTGGACACATAAGCAACGAATCACCGTCGTGGCGATGGTCGTCTTAGTGGTGGCTGTCCCTGCTCTTTGGCAGATCGGAGACGTGCGTGCCGCCCAAGCGACCGAACAAAAACAAAGCGACCTCGTCGACCAGACCGTTTCAACGCGACAGGCCCCAGCCGATTACGATGGTGATGGTATCAACGACTCCGCGGATACGTGTCCGACACGACCGGAAACGAAAAACGGGTTCCAGGACGCGGACGGCTGTCCCGATGTCGTCGAAACGACGGGGGCATCGTGATGTCACAGCTCGTCTGGCTCCTCGACCGAGGTGCCGCACTCGTCACGTATCCGGCGTTGTATCTGGCAGTTCTCACGGGAATCCTCTACAACACGGAGTCGTTTGGAATGCTCCACGAGGCCGCTCAACGAATCCATATCGAATTATCCGTGTTCGCGATGATCGTCACGTTGCTACACGCGGGACTCGGTGTCCTTGATGCGTGGTTCGTCGTCACCGGACAGGTTCCAGCGCCGGCATACTCGATTCCGTACTTTCTCGGCGGCATCGCCGTCGGTGCGGGGGCACTGCTTATGCTTGTCGTCGCGGTGCTTGGCTTTACTGACGCAAAACGCTTCCAGCGCCCTTGGGGCCCACGCGTCGTCCACTCATTCGCGTATGCTGGGTTCGCCTTCGGGACAATTCACGCGGCCGCAATCGGGACTGATCTGACGGGACTTATTCGTCCCCTGCTGGGGCCCTCAGTGGCGTTTCTCGTGTACGTGCTCCTGTTGCGTCTGTTGGTGCTTCGAGGGCTCCCGTCGAACGCGGCGGCGAGCTAGTAGCTGTCCCAAAGGCCCAAGATACGGTCAACGACTTTGTCTGTGAACGAGCGCCGGTGAACCGTGTAGAGGTATTTTACCCGATCAGGATCGCTGACTTCGTAGACGACACTCCGGCCGTCACGCTCTTTGGTGACGAGGTCGGCCTCGGCGAGTTTCGAAAGATGCCACGAGACGGTCGATTGCGCCTTGTCGAGGCGGTCGCTGAGTTCGGTTGTCGAGAGCGGGGCGTCTGTGAGAAGATGTGCGAGGATGCGGCGACTGTATTCCCGGCGCAGCGCGTTCATTACTGTTCGATCGGCTTCGTCGAACTCGGCAGCCGGATAGTACCGTGTGTACTTGCCGTCGTCCGAGACGTCGATCAGGTCTTCATCGGCGAGCCACCTGAGCTGGTACTGGAGTGTCCCTTGTGCGTACTCAAGACCGTCGAGGCGCGCGCGAAAGTGAATTCCGGGCGTATCGGCTATCCGCTGGTAGATTTCCCGCCGAGAGGCCAATTCGAGATCCGGGTCCGACATTGCTTAGTCCCGCGTCAAAGCGACGAAAAACGCCACGAGGCCACCGAGAATCAGGATTGCACTCCCGTGTTCGAGCAATTCCAGCGTCGCGTACGGGAAGTACGGGAGCAACAGATACTCGAGAAACACGATGAGTCCGTAGATGGCGAACATCGCGTACCCGAACGTAACGATTCGCATACGGCCATCACGTTCTCGTCGCCACGCGAGGAAGCTGAGTACACTCAGGCCTGCAGCGAGGACGAAGATACCCAGACTGACGTATTGTTCGAGGAGTTGAGCGAGTGGCATACGTTCTATCTGTACACACAGACGGCGCGGCGTGCTCGGCGATTGATACAATTCAATCGAAGGGGGTAGCGTGGAAAACGATTGGCGTTCAACCGTCGAATCCAATCGTATGCATTGAGACGACCAGTCTCAACTACTGTGCCGAGGTGGAAGTTGAGACTACAGGGGGTTTAGCAGGGCTCTGATGCGTGAATTTGACTGATTCGGTCAGCGGAAACTAACTCAGATTGCTCTCCAAACGGTCAATCTTGTTGAAATGACAACCATATACGCGAATTTCGGCGACTTCCGGCAGCGTTGCCACTCAGACGCCGCGCTACCACGGGGAGAGCCCCGTCACTATCCGATTCCGGTTCCTTCTTCAACAGCGTCAGCGTGTTGTCGGCCGTCACAATTGGCGAGTGTTCGTATTCACCAGTCAATTCGACCTGCACAAGCAGGTCCACCGCTCGCCAGATCGAGTACAGCAGACACGCGAATGCGAAGTAGAAGAAGCGAAGCCCGAAATCCGTCGACGTCGTCGCTGCCATGAACCGTTTGATCGACCTGTACCCACTCTCGATCTCCCAGTGATAGCCATACTCCGTGAGGTGCCCACTCCCGCAATTCGTCATAAACACCGAGTACTGCCGATGGTCGTCGTACTCGGAGTCTTCTTTCCGGCGGTAGATCAGCGTCGTCTCGTGCCATTCGTTCTTCCCGAGGTGGAGCTTTCGGCCGGTCTCGTAGCGGTCCTGACCACGTCGGAGCAACCGCTTTGCCTGCGCTTTCTCACGGTCTGCATCCGCTTGGGAACGACATAGGAGACCCCGCGCTGGCTGATCATCTCCAAGACGTGCTGGCTGTCGAACTCCCGGTCCATCAGGACGTTATCGACATAGACGAGGTCCTCAGCCGAATTGAGCAAGTCCTCGACGATTTCCAGTCGTGACTCGCCTTTCCGTACCGGGCGAGCATCAAGGACCAGCGGGACAGCGTTGCCGACTAACTGGACAGTCGCCCACTGGTAAGCGTACTCGTCTGTCTTCTCCTTCGTCCCGATGATCTCGTCCTCGTGTCCGGTGCGGTCGCCTGTGAAGGGGTCGGCTTCGGTAATATCGATGGCGACGATTCCGGCTCGAAAGAACTGCTCTGTCTCCGCAACTTCGTTTAGGAGCCGAGTGATCGCCTGCCGGTACATCTCTCGCACTTGGTCAATCGAGAGGTCGCGGATGTGCTCGCGATGGGCGTGCCCCAGCGGCGTCCGATCCCGAGTCGATTCGTAGACGAAACTGCGAGCCCCTTCGTTCGCAGCCAGCCGGTCGCGAAGTCCGAAATACGTTTGTAAGTCCCAGTAGGCGTTCTCGCGTATCTCACAACCCTCGCCACGTTCCAGCGAAAACGCCGGGAACACGATGCGGCTGACGTGTCCGGTGATCTTCTCTGCCTGCTCCAACGTAATTTGATCATTCGGGTCTGACTCACCAGACTCGTTCCCGTGGTATCGGAGCTTTCGTGCCGGCTCACGCGGAACCGCGACACCTGCATTCTGTGCTTTGATGAGGATCGTTCGAGCCGCCGTCTCGACAGTCTCTCGGAGGTCAGGGGTGAACCGCTCGTGCCAGCTTCGCCACAGTGTCGATTGGTACGGGATCGTCTCGAAACCAAGTTGCTCGCAGAGTTCAGGGCGGTTCCCGAGGTAGCCGACGAGTGCGGTTTCGTGCTCCCACCCGTGGCATTCTTTCAGTACGAACACCCGAAAGAGGATGTCCATCCGGTAGCGTGTTGACCCCGCATACCGGTCGTGGGCACTGAACCGGAAGTAGGCCAAGGGGAGTGCACAGACGAACTCCTCAACTGAATCATGCATCCCGTGGGCGAACCACGTTTCTGAGACTGTCCGGATATCTGATTCCAGTCCCACCAGCGACGTTCGATCGTACAGCGGTGTCGAATCATATGCTGGCCAGGTAACGTGCGAGCGCTGGGCCATCTGTCGAAAAACATTACGACGTGAGGCAAGCGTTGGAGACATAGTTTTGCTAAATCGTGAGTTTAGACCCTATAACGGACAATTCATAGAAATGATAGAAATATATTCAGAATACGCCGATGATGAATCCAACACCCATGATGATGAGGATCGCAGCCGAAAAGACTGGTAAGTACGGTGTGTACTGTTTAACGGTTTCCTCGTGGTGCTGATAGCCCGCGACCAGTAGCATTGTTAGTCCCACGATGCCGATAACAACAGTAATTGCGTATGCACTCATCAGTTCGAGACAGTAGTTTGACCCGGCACAGAAAGCGATAATCTCGAACTCCTCCTCGTGAGCGAACCCGAGCACGAAGGCAAACCAAGCAATTCCGAGCAATCCCCTCTCGGCAACATCATTGGAACCCTCGTCCGTATGTGAGTGGCCCCCGATGAACGGAACGGCGTGTTTCAGGCGAGGAATAAGCCCCTCGTCGTCCTGTAAATCCGGATGCTCGTGAATATCACCGTGGCTGTCGTCGGGTCCGGAGTGGTTCGTCGACTCGTGATTGTGACTCTCGTGCGAGTGAGAGTGGTCGCCATCGGGACTGTTATGCGAGTGGTCGTGGTGGTACTCTCGGATCCCAAGACCGATCAGCAGTACGCCCGCAACCAGACTGACCGGGCCACCGACTTGGATACTATTGAGAATCGTGACTGGCTCGTTGATCTGGGTGAGACTAAAATAGGATTTCGCGTAGAAGAACACGCCAACCATCGCGAGACTACTGATGAGGTGGCCGATACCAATGATGAGCCCCGCCGCAAGGCCGTAGAGCCACTTGTTCGTCTGATCCAACGCGTACGAGGCGGCGACGGGCCATCCATGACCGGGCTCGACTCCGTGGACAGCCCCAAGTGCGACCGCACCGAGCAGTAGTCCAAACGTGTCGCCAGACACCATCGTCATACCCTGAACTCGGAAAGAGCACCGAATAACGGTTGTTAATACCTGATTGGGGGAACCATCATACTCGGGACTCTTGTGTCCGGGCATCGAATATGGTCGTATGCGAACGAGTTTCAATATCCCCGATACAGTGGTCGACGAGTTCGATCAGGTCTGGCAGGATGAGGGATTGGACAACCGATCCCGGGCCGTCCGTGAAGCGATGCAAGAGTACATCGAGTCGCATTCCCGACTCGAAGACCTCAGCGAGGACGTTATCGCGCTCGTCGCCTTTGACTACCGCCATCACGAGGTGATTGGGGAACTCCACGGTGTCCAGCACGACTATCAGGACGTGATTCTCAACACGAGTCACACACATCAGGGGGAGTGGTGTCTCGAGTCCTTATTCTGCCAGGGAACCGGCGAACGCGTTCGGGGACTGACCTACCGCCTTCGTGACTTCGACGGCGTGAATCGGGTGAAAATTATGGTGATTCGAGATAACTGAGCGAGATAGACGTCCCGTGAATTCGCACGCTCAGTCCGCTGCCATTGCCGTGTCTCCGGCTGAATCGGACGGCGTGTTCAGATAGAGGTAGATCAACACGAGGATCAAGGCGACCTGAACCGCCTTGTCAACGTAGTCGACCATTCCGTATTCTGACTTGGCTACGATCCAGAGGGGGAATTGCACGGCCGTATACGGAATCCCGGTCAGGTAGAGCAGTCGCCGCCGATAGTCGAAGAAGAACAGCACAAGTGCACCGGCGTAGCCGACACCTGCGAGTGCAACGGGAATCCGTCCCTCGACGATACCAGCATACACGTGGAGAACGCCAGTGACCACGACTAACGCAACTGCTAGCCACTGGATTTGGGTGAGCGATCCGATCCGACCCGTGGACCTATTTTGTGCGTTCATCACAATACTATATCGCTCGGGATAGGAGATAAGGACTGTTATTATCAGACTCTTGGTGTCGTCATACGACGCGCATTAAGCGGTTGTGCCGGTTTCTCAGTCACGTGTTGTAGCTACGCTTTCGCTCGGCAGAGAACAGTATTCACACAACCGATTCGTTCACTCACTACCAGCTATGCATTGAGACGGCCGGTCTCAACTTCTGGGAAGTTCGGGAAGTTGAGACTACGCCCGCTATGGAGGGAGCCAGTATGCGTATCTCACCGATATTCCGAAATCGACTGGTATGGCACGTAGTACCCGATTTCATCAATCCATGTCGACAGCCACTCACCGGCAGTTGGCTCATCAATCTTCCCAGCATCGATCGCAGCCAACAGCACCCCGACCGACCCTACAACGGTCACGCCTCGATCTTTCGCAAACGATCGGGCATCCCCGTCGTCGGTCAGTAGACGACCGTCCGCAGCATCTACCAAAGCAAATGCCTGTGCTTCACCAGGATCGAGATGGTCACTGACAACCGCCTCTCTGTTTGCGACGGTGTCCGAAATCGTCGCGACGGGAATCTCGTCGTCGAGTGTATCGAGTGCCGACTGAAGATATGGATGGTCATCAACGCCGTGTTCAAGCTCCTCACGGACGACCGGTACCGTACAGATTCCAGAGAGGTCAGCAACAACCCACAGCTGGTCGATATAGGCGAAATTCGAGAGGACAGTCGTGTTCAGGACGCTCCGGTTCGCTGGAATCGTCATCTGTCATTTAGCACGTGGCTCCTCATCAGACGAGTCCTCATCACCGAAGTCGAGTTCGCTCGCTGCCTCTACTTCGTAGGCTGCGTCGTCTTCGTCAACGAGTCCGAGGCGGAGCTCAACACCGTGCTCACGGAGGAGATCCCGCATCGTCCACCGATCGACATCAGCGAGTCTCGCAGCATCACCGAGTGTGATCCGCTCGCGTTCGTAGAGGGCGACCGCAGCTGCAACGCGCTCGCTTTCGTGGTCCTCGAAGTATTCACGCACGAACTCTCGCAACGCATCGCTTTTGCCACTAAACACACCAGCCTCGACAGCGCCCTCAATGAGGAGGTCGAGATCATCTGGGTAGGAGCCGGTGATTCGAGCCATCGTTCTATCCCAGACTACGTCTTCATACTATTTATGAACTACGTCAGACTGCCATATTCACTGAGAAAGTCAGTCTCATCTTCTGTTTCTGGTGGGGTCGGGGAGCCTCAGGATCGACGTCTTCAGTCATCTATGCGGAGCCGTCACGGAACCGCTCTAATGGGACTTCGGAGACTTCGTCATAGTCGTCGTCACCGCCGACCAGGAGCGTCGCCTCGACCTCTTCAGCGGTCGCCAGTGCAAAGGAGTCACCGAGCGCCGGGTTGTACCGAAGGATGTACTCTGAGGCCTCCTGCCAGGAGTCACCGACCGCCATGGTCTCGATTCCGAGATCGGTGAGCCAGTCGAGATACTCGTCAGCGGTGGTCCGGTCGTACTTCCGGGCGATAGTATAGCGGATTTCGGCGAGGTTCACGCAGCTGGCGTAGCCGGCGGTGTCCTCGACGGCGACTGCGTCGAGATACTCCTCAACCACGTCGCTCCCGGGTTCATCATCAGCGTGTGCGATCAGCGGCTCAGCGTCAAAGACGACGCTGTCAGGGACCACCGTCACTCCTCCGAGGGGAACTGCGCGTCACGTTCCTCTCGATCCTGTTCGCGCTTCTCTTGGAGGATCTCGGTCGCGGGCCTGTCGGTGGACGCTTCGCTGCGGGCGGCAAAGCCGCGCATCTCACCCGGCGAGCGGACGTGTTCGACGATCACCTCGCCGCCCTCGGTCTCCCGGAACAGCACCTTTCCGGGAGCCTCGATCCCGAGCTTCTCGCGGAACCGCTTCGGAATGGTCGCCTGACCGTGCTTGGTGACAGCAACGACTTCCTTTTCAGAGTTATCTGAGCGTTCTGACTTACTCATCATTCATAGTATTGGTTCTATTCATAGGTAAGTCTTTCCCCGCCTCACTAATCCGTGGACGTACCGAGAGACGAGCCATATGCATTGAGAAAACCAGTCTCAACTTCTGCAGAGCCGCGAGAGAATGGTTTTCGAGTTGGTACGAATACTCAACTGTGATGCCATCCTACGAGACAGTTGATGAATTCGTTCCACCGGGCAGGGGACGAACGAGTCAACGTCTTTGAGGTCGATGGGGTGTATCTGTTCAAGCACTACTTCGACGGGGAAGATGTGTTCGACCGTTTGAAATCCTACTACAACAACCAGCAATACCGATTCGAAGTCCCACGAGACGATTTCGAGACACTCCGATCCTTTCTATCCGATCAAGGCTACGGTCTCACTGTGGTCGACGCGACAGAGGAATTCGCTGTCGTCGTGAAAAAGTACACGAGCCACCCGGAAAACATCTTCAAAGAGTCGGTCATTCGACGGAGCGTGAACGGCTATAACTGCTTTCTTATGAAGGATCAGGACGCGGTCGAACAAGCAGTGAACGAGGGGGCAGTGCCACTGACCAAGACGAAATTTGAGAATCCATTCTGAGTCATCGGAAGAGTGGACCAGTAACCTGGACTAATCTACCACGATGACTGGCTTACGTGCCGTCGAATGGCTGATCCGGCCGGTATACGATCTGCATCGGCAGACTGGCGGCATCATCAGGGGGATCTGAAGGCAACGACTGACGTTGATTCGGAAATCCTGCCGAAGCGACCGCCAGAGCCAAGGCGTCAAGGACATCGTCGACATCAATCTCGTGAGGGGTATCGACCAACTTTGCAGTAATTTGCCGTATCAGCGCCTCTGGCGAGTCAACCACGTTCGCTGACGACATCGAGGAGTCAGACAAAATGAACTCGAAACCCAAGGGGTCGACCGAGCGCGACCGGCAGTCGTCAAGTGACGACGAGTCGAACGAGACCGAGTCCAGATAACGGGGTCAGCGGCAGATGCAGATTCCGTACAAATTCCGGCGAAAGGGCGTTCAAGACGGTCGCAACCGGCCCCACTGTTCCTGCAGAAGGAGACGAAGGACGGAGAACGCGAGGCACAGCGCGAACTCGAAGACCGCTTCGATGACGACGTGTCGCTGACGAACCCTCGGGAGGCGCTGGTGATGGTCGGACCCGACCATCTCGACGAGGTGAAGGGGCAATTACGAGAGTGGAGCTACGGAATGACATTCGACAACTAAACATCGACTCGAGATATGAGCCAACAATTAACTGAATGAACGGGTAAGGGGCGGTAATGCAGTCACTACCCGTTTCGTCTCTTCCTACCACTCCGGTTCGTCGAAGTATCTCTACTCTGCTTCCAGAAATTCGTAGGACAGAATCACGTCCTAACCACCCGAAGGCGATAACGGCCTTGTTGAAATCCTTCGTTGCTGACATTCAGTAGAGGCACTCTCTTCACCGTTCACGAGCAAAGCGGCTGAAACTCAGGTAGATACGAAACCGCAAGACGTGAAGAGGGTTTCAACAGAGCCGCGATAACCAAAATACGAGAACGTGGCGGTGCCGAAGCGAACTCGTCAGAACTGTCGAAAGTCTGCTGTCGCCGTTGGGGTGGGATCGGTCGAGGATTCGTCGGAGGCTCGCGAAGACACGAGTAACGAAGCTGTCGGCGTTTACAGAGACCGATATTTGAGAGACGTCAATCCGAGTTACCCCACAAAACAGAATATTCTGGCCCGTGGGGTAACCACGCAATCAATCCAATCACACCCCTCTATCGATGTGTTCGATCTGACCGCCACTCCGGGCTTAATCAATCAGAAAAGCGGTTTCTCAACATCATTCGTGAAATCGCCTCGTGTTCAACTAATGCGGTAGCGCGGGATCACCCCCCTCAAACGCGAACAAGGCGAGCGGCAACGCAGAGTCGGTGACATTCAGCCATCTACGTAGTCAATTCGATAGAAATCGAAATACTGAGACGTGTTTCGTCGGAGATAGGAGTATGAGTGGCACGCGCGAGTACTTCGCGCCAGATGTCGAGAAGACACACACCCCTCTATCGATGTGTTCGACCTCTATGCCGACAGGGTGAGATAGAAGCTCTCGAGGATAGTCCCGTGATCACTGACGAGAAAACCGTCGTTACAAGGCTCGTAGAGTACGATACCGACAGAACACGACACCACTCATACACCACGACTTCTGACGTGAGAGATGGACAGAATCACGAGGGAACTCAACACATCGAACACATCGATAGAGGGGTGTGTGAGTGGCTAGTCTAGAAAGCTAGAAGAAGAAGACGAAGCCACGGTCTCGTCGATGGCGTTTGTCGGTATTGTCCACCGTGATTTGCGGGAAATCGTGTCGTATCTGTCCTCGCGCTGGTCTCGATGGCGCCTTCTCCCCCCACCCTCTCGAACTCGTGAACACATCGATAGAGGGGTGTGTCTGTCCAACGATTCCCATCAACCTCGTGGAACACTTCGTCAGCCGTTCCCGTTTTCATCGCCAATTTCCAGTCGAAGCCGCGATATCTTTGAGAAAAATCGACTGATTCCCCGGATCACACTTCGATAGGGGTGGGGAAGATTTTTGTCGTCGGACTGTATGGTTCCCGCCATGGGTGCCGAGGACTCCGAGAATTCTCCATCTGATCTCGAGGCGAGGGGGGACGACTCGTCAACAGATGACGAGACGACGCAGGTCGATCTCGCGTCGAGTTCCTCATATTCTGAGCAGGAATCCGTCCCTTCATCGACTACGGAATCCGACGAAGATACATCACAGTCGATTGAGGACATGCTGCTCGAATTCGACGAACAAGAAGGATTGATCCGTGACCGGTCACTCCTCGATCCGAACTACGTCGTCGAAGAGGATCGCATCGTCGGTCGCGACGAACAGCTCCAGGAAGTGACGAAGATGCTCCGCGTGGCGCTCGGCGATAACCGCCCGCCGAATCTCTTTCTCTACGGGCCGTCCGGAACGGGGAAGTCGCTCATTACGAAGGCCGTTTGCCACAACATCAGCCGGATCTGCGAGTCACGGGATATTCAATTCGGAACCATCGAGGTCAACTGCCAAGATCTCGACACTCTCGGGGTTGCTGTCTACGAACTAGCGAGCCAAGCCGCCGACGAGGTCGGCGTCGAGATTGACGTTCCGAAACATGGTGTCGCGACCAAGGAGAAATGGGACGAACTCTACCGCATCGTCAACGAGAATTTCGACTCCGTCGTATTCGTCCTCGACGAACTCGATATGCTGGTGGGCCGCCGAGATAAACAGGACCCGGCGTTTTCGCGACTGCTCTACCAACTGTCTCGGGCCGGAGCCAACGACGAACTAACCGCGTACATCTCTGTCGTTGCCATTTCGAACGACGCCCGTATGATGGAGTCCGTCGGAAGTCGTGCGCTGAGTTCGTTCACTCCCGAGGACGTCCACTTCGACGACTACGACGCGAATCAACTCCAATCGATTCTGCGTCGACGGCAGGATGCGTTCCACGACGATGTCTTGGATGGCGACGTGATTCCACTTGCCGCTGCGTTCGCCGCACAAACACACGGTGATGCGAGAAAGGCGATCGACTTGATGCGCGTCGCCGGCGAACTTGCCGAACGAGAAGGTGACGACCGCGTTCGCGAGGAACACGTACGGGAAGCCCAGGACAAAGTCGAGAAAAACCGCGTTCTCGAAGTCGTCCGCGGCATCAGCACGCAGAAGAAGCTCTGTCTCTACGCGACGGCAGCCGTCGCTTCACAGACCGACGAAGGATCGGCTCGCAGTACGACCGGCTATCGCGTCTATCAGTTCCTCACCGACTCGATCGACGCCGATCAATACCACCAGGAGACCTACGTCAACAAGATGAAGGAGTTGACGACGTACTCCCTCGTCGACTTCGAGCGCCGGAGTCACGGTCCCAGCTCCGGAATGTTCCTCGAATTCCAGTTCGGCGAACGTCCGGAGACGATTCTCGAGACGCTTCGCGAAGACTCTCGAATCGACATGGTCTCGCCCGAGGAAGTCGAATCGGTCGTGAAAGCGCAGATTCGAAACGAAACCTGAGCGTGGACTGTTCCTCAATCGACTGCGGAGGGGACACCCCTCTATCGATGTGTATCAGGCGGATGTTACCGCGTCACATTTCGATATTCATCTTGAGTGCCGAGTTCATAGAGCCTGCTTGCGTCAGACGCACGTCACACACCTCTATCGATATGTATTCGAACTCGATATCGACTCTATCGGTAGAAATCGGCGATCTTGGATTGACAGCTTCTGCGAACTGGCCCGCTGACTGACGGCATATCATCACTCGTTTCGATACGTTTCGAACTCACTCATCTACCGCCTGCTTCGCAGCACACGCACCGCTATCGATGTGTTCGCCAGATTGCTTTGCTTCCGCACACCCCTCTATCGATGTGTATTCGCGAAATTCGCGCTGTGACCGAACTCGAGGTTGTGAGAACACTACTCTCGCGGATTGACTGGCGCAATATACTCGTTCTTCCAGGAATCGCCTTCGCGCCACTGCCAGTAGAAGTATCGGTACGATTTATCGCCGGTTTCCTTCGTGGTCTTCACCGTAATGTACGCGCCACTCGTCGGGACGTCTTCATAATCCTCTGGATCCGTCGAGATCTCGCGCTCATCCAGCTCTTCGAGTTCTTCCTCATCGACTTCTTCCTCGGCTCGTCGACGCTCGAGTTCTTCCTCCCGCTGTCGACGTTTCCACTCTGCCAGATCAGCCGCGTACGCCGCGACCGCTTCCAGCCGTTCCGGGGATTGGTTCTCGAGTGGCTCACGCAGACACTTCGGCAACTCCGGTGCGGGCGGCTTCTCCGGACCGTCCTCGACCATAGTTACCCCACAACGGCATATCACATCAATTTGTGGGGTAACTTTGAGATTCGGCGACGTACACTCCCCGTTATCGATGTGTAAACTACTGCGTTACTCCGTGTTCCGGCTGATTCCTCGATTTTCGACCTTCGACAAACATCATGGGCGACGGATTCGCGGGCAGAAGATCGCGCCACCGTTCGCGAGCGGCTCAACCTCGTCACCCGGGAGACGCGATTTCCGCTCGTCCAGGACATCCTTGGGCATCCGTCGGGGCTACCGACGCTGAAGGAGTTGGACTACGTCAATCCGAGCCGGAGTCAAACAACGATCCGCCAGCATCTGCAGCGCCTCGTCGAGACGGGAATCGCCGAGAAAGTCGAACTCCCCGAGGACCGCCGGCAGAACGACCTGCCGTACACCTTCTACTGGATTAGCGAGGAGAGGCGTCCTCAAGGAGCACAGGCTCCTGCGCGCACAGGAGACTCTCCGAGGGATCTACGACCGGGTCGAGAAGACCGCCGAGATCGGGCGCTACGAGTCAGCCCTGCGCCCTGCGCGATGAGTGATTCAGCGATGTGACATCCTCCTCGCCGTAAACGGCGAGGCTTCCCCTGCATGGGGAATACCAGTCAGTCGTCGTCACCAGAACCGGAAGTTCTGGTTGGCTCACGAGACGCAGTCTCGTGAACGCTGGCAGAGGGTTCCGACTTTTGGAACGCCGTGAGCGTCATCTGCGAGGGTGTCTCGCTCATCTCACGGTGTCGTTCGAGAGACGCGTCGCGTCTCTCGTGACCACGAGACGACGAAGTCGTCTCGGTCGGAGTCGTGGCGGTGTCACTACCGCTCCCATCCCGAGGCGAGTCATCGCGTTCCGCCTTGTCAAGCGGGACGCTCTCTCCCCACGGGTCAACCCGTCGTGCGATATTCGCGGAAGCGTTGATGTCGGCCTGAAACGTCGAAACGTGGCAGTCGTCGTGCGGACACCGGAACTCGGCTTGTGAATCACGCCGACCGATACGGTGGCACGAGTGGCACGTCTGAGACGTGTACGCCGGATTCACGTATTCAACCGGGATGCCTGCTTCCGTCGCCTTGTCTTCGATGCGCCCTTGGAGTCGGGCGAACGCCCACGAGTGAAGGCGACGGTTCATGTACTTCCCGTAGTCGAGTCGTTCGCGGATGTACGTCAGATTCTCCATCACCAACACCGGGTCCTCAAACCGTTTGGCGTACTCGACGGCTTCCCGAGACGCCTTCTCCACGATGTCGGTGAGCGCGTTCTGGTAGTGGTCGAACCGTTCGTCGGTACGCCACTCCGAAGCGTCACGCTCTTGGAGTCGTTTCAGGGTGGTGTGCATCTCTTTGCGGAGGTGCTTCGCTCTGCTTCCGCTACGCACGAGCGGGTCAGTCGGAGAACCGTCCTTGAGGGCACAGCCCGTGATGAGGGCGGTTTCTCCGATGTCTAAGCCGATGTGCGTGGCGTCACCGTCCGTCGCTGGTTCTTCGACCGGGTACTCGACGGTGACGTGCAGTACCCAGTTCTTCCGATGCTGTCGAAGCCGTATCTCGCCCGCCTTCGCGTCCTCCGATACGAGATCGTGCCAGAGGTCTTCTTGTTCGGGATTGATACGGAGCGGTATCCAGAAGTTCGTTCCCCGTCCCGGCCGGGGAACCCACCACGTGAACTCGTAGTCGCGTTCTTCGGAGTGGTCAAACTTCGCGGCTTGGTTGGTGAGCCGTATCGGGTGTTCGTCGTCCAACTCCTTCGCGTTGTACGTCTTGCGGAGTTTCGGAACGTAGTTGCAGAGTGCGGCTTTGGCCTGATACGGGAGGTCGTAGGGCGTGACGATGTCGCTCACCGCCGACATGGTACTCGCTCCGGCGTCGAACGCCGCTTGCAGACCGTCACGGTAGGTTTCGAGGAGGTCATTGAGTTTCGACTGCTTGTGCGCGGTGGGTGGCGCGAACGTCGCCTGCAACGTCTTCGTGACGGTCGTTGACATCGCTACTGGTCCTCCACGTACTCCATCAGCACGTCGATGCTCACCTGTCCGGTGGTTGCGAGGAAGTACCCCGGTTGCCAGAACGCGCTGTCGAGCGCCTGCCGAGTCTCGGGGTATTCGTCCCGAATCTTGCGAGACGAGACGCCTTTGAGCGAGTTGATGAACTTGGTGAGGTTCGTGGTGGGCTTCGCCGTGAACAGGATGTGAACATGGTCGGAACCGCCGTTGACGTTCTGGATGCTCACGCCGAAGTCCTCGGAGATGTCGCTGGCAATCTCACCGATGCGTTCGGCTATCTCGTCGGTGAGGATGTCCGCGCGGTACTTTGTGACGGTCACAAAGTGGTATTGGAGCGCGTAGACCGTTTGCGACCCTTTTTCGAGGTTGTACTTCATTTGGCCATACTAATTTCTACACACCCAATTTTAATAAAAGGTTTGCCGTCGTGGGGTATTCGGCCTGCAACCGACGGTGGAACGTGAGGCAGTTGTCGGCTTCACGCCCGCCCTAAAGGGCGGGATTTTCGTCTTGAAGAAAGATAGCCGACGAGATTGGCCTTGATCTCTACAACGGCCGGATCGAGATCCTCTGTGACGAAACACTCCGTCCGTACGATCCAGCAGCCGCTGTCGACGTGCCCGTTCAGGAGGCGTTCCGCGACATCGAAAACATCGAGGCCGCCGATCTTCCGGCACCACACTCGCAGGTGACGTTTCGGCCGGTGGTTGCGATCACCGCCGACACGAACGCTGTCTTCGAGACGTCGGTGGGCGTCATCCACCGGATCAACGACCGCACACAGTTCGTCGTCCACGCTGAACGCGGACATCCACGGGTGGCCGACGACGACATCGCGACGCTGGTGACCGAGAATTTCCACGCGACGGTTGACCTCGACGCCGATCGATTCGAAGACGTGTTCGACGAGATTTCGGAGCGTCGGTTCGGCCAAACCCAAACGGAGTACAAGGAGTGGGCTGTCGACCGCCTTCGGGACTACCACACGACGACGGTAACCTACACTGGCGACAACAACGTCACGTACAACAAAACGTGTGAGCCGAATCTCTCGGACATCTCAGTGCAATCGATTGAGCCGGTGTCTCTACCTGAAATTCGCCATACGACCGAGATACAGGAGTACACCTACCCCTACGAATACTACGCGGCGGGACCCTCGCGAGTGACGACCGAGGACGGAATTCATCGCTGCGTCCACTGCGAGACGAGCGGCGTCGACGAGACGTACACCTACTGCCCGAACTGCGGGGCGATCGCCTGCGACAGCCACATCAAGACCGAACGACTGGAAGGTGACCCAGTCTGTACGGGCTGTGCGGTCACGGAGCGGTTCGCGCTGAAGACGAAGTACTTCTACGACGAGGAGAATCTTGAGGCGTTCCGTGAAGAGTACGCTGCGATGCCGATTCATGAGAAGGCGATGGAGAACAAGCTGCTGGCTGGCGGGAGCGTGGTTGCGACCCTGTTAATCGTCCTCGGCGTTCTCGTGATCGGCGGCATCATCTAACCCGTCGCAATTTTCCGCCAGGCTGCGGAATTGGTGTTACGAGACTCCGTACTGCTCTTTGAGCGCCATATATTCGCCCTTCTTCGGGAGGATGACTGGCAGATCATTTGTCCTGTCGAGGTCGCCCTGAAGTGGCCGATACAACGCTTTCACAGTAGGTTCCAGGTCGTACCACTGTGCGGTCTCGATGAGCTTTTCCTGATCGATATCCTGCGTTTCGATCAGCAGCAGCGAATACCTGACGCGCCGGGATCCGCTATCCAGAAGGAGCGTATGGCACACGGCTTCAGCAGGCGTTAGCTCCTCCCATACCCTTCCCTCGCTATCCGCTCACGGGCCGCTGATAGCAACGCGTCGCCAGCCGCTGCGGTCACCTCGGCAGCAGTGGGGAGCGTAGGCCCGCGCTCGGTTAGCTGGGGTGCGGGCTCGTCGTCGAGATCGTAGATGAGCGTACAGTCGTCGACGGGCTCGTCGTGACCTAACGTGAGAAGTGTCGTTGCTACTGCTCCCTTTGCCACAGCGCCGTAGAACGTCCCTGATTCGACGAGGAACTGGATCACAACACGGAGTGTCTGGCTTGGAATTCGCAGCATCCGACTCCGACGCGGCGTCGAGTTCGTGTTCGAGACAGAACCGGCATTTTGGTTGCGATGCCGAGATCGATGCGCCACAGGAGACACAGGCTCGGTCTGTGTCGGTTGTTCCATCCGGATATCCACCTGAATGAGAGGCTTCACGCTGATGGGTTGGCAGGCCGTCCGCTGGCCGATCCAGCGCTGGGTCTGGCACCAGAGCGCCTTCCTCGACAGGTTGGAACGCGTCTCGGTCTGAGTTGTGGTCAGTCATCGATTCGCTCCGTGTTTCCCCGGTTTGGCAATTGAATCTCCGGACGCTGTCCACACAGCTCTCCGCGCGGGGCGCTACTGAGACAGATGCCTAGAGGAACCGACTCAGGATTGAATAGACGAATGCGTGACCGCTGACGGATTGTTGGCTGTAGTCCTATTCCGTGGCGAGTTCCTCGTAGATGTCCGCGTGCTCGTCGAGGTCCTGGCGGCCGAGGAACCGGATGAGATACTTCCGCGCCTCTTCAGCGGACAGCTCGTCCGGAATCTCCGGCTGCTCACTTTCAGCGGCCATGCTTACTCCTCACTATGGGGGTCGTGGTCATAATCGTTTGGTTCGTTGGATTGCTGATCGACTGTGTCGTGCTCCGTGGGGGGCTGGTCTGGACCCTCAATACGTGCCAGCCACAGGTTGATGGTCGCCTCGTACTCCGGAGCAAGCGCCTCTGTGTGCGCTCGGAGATACTTGATCACGTCGTCCGCATCGACACTGGCCTCATCCGTTGCGAGCGCCTTCAGGATCTCTTTGATCTCCCGATCATAGTCGAATCGCAGCCCATTCAGCGCGTAGAAGATCCGGGTCGACATGAGTGCCGTTCGCTTGTTGCCATCGACGAACGGATGATTTGCCGCAATAAGCCGTAGCAGCTGATATGCCGTCTCGTGGAGCGACTTGGGTGCGTGGCCGAAATGGCCTTCTTGGATATGTTCAACGGTATATTCGATATCTCCTGGTGAAGAGATGCCCGCCGCTGTGTCCGCATTTGACTCCACGATTAACTCGTGGATGTCACGGATATCACCAGCCGACAAATAGCTGATTGACTCCGGTTCCTCGTCCATTATCGATATGCTCTGTGAGGACGCTTATCTAACCTCTGCTTTTTGCAGATGCTCCTCGCTTCTCTGTATCGCCCTTGCCCACTCTTTCCATCAAGTAGTAGAGTCGACGACAGTCGCTCCTCACGGATCGGTCACGACACGTCGCACACGCGTTGTTCTCGTGAAACCGGCTCCACCGAGAGTCAGCGCGATGTGCCGCAGACCGTGACGATATACGACCCCTCGAACTTGCGGACGTCATCGAGCGTCTCGAAAGTAGTCGACAGAGTTACTCGCATGACTGCTCGCCCGCCTTTCCCCGGAGTTCGACCGCTGCACGCTCGAAGTGTTCCGCGAGGAACGGCGTTCCCGATGTCGCCCGCTCGTCGAGGAATTTGACAGCGTTAGTGACCGCATCAGCGTCGCGTTCCGTGGCCGCGACACAGTCGACGTACCCGTCGAGTGCCCGACTGAACGCACTCGAGAAGTGATCGTACGCACCGTCGACGCGCTCCATGTTGTCGTCGAGCGACTCGACGAGTGCCCGGTAGACGGTCGCCGCCGACGCGTACCGCCCCTGCTCGCGGTACTCGTTCGCGAGGTTGAACCACTGCGTGAAGTCGATGTGCTCGAAGACGACGTGGTACTCAGGGTTCCGCTCCTCGAACCGCCGGTCGATCGAGGTGCGAAGTTCGTCGACCGACCGCCTCGTCGACTCACCGGCTTGGGCGAGAAACCGGTCGCGGAGATCCGCATCGGTCACGAGTTCTTCACGCAGGAACGCGCGGAGTTCGTCGATGTCGGCACCGTCGAGTGCGGCGTCGAGTCGAGCGCCCTCGTCCGGGGGACGGTCGTCCACACATCGAAGCAACACGGCGACGACGTGCTTGCACGTTCCCGGCCCGTCGTACGGACAGTCGCACCGCGGGGCAAACTCGTCGGCGGCGAGGTCGACACGGACATCGTACTGACGGCTGCCGCTCACGACGGCGGTGACGGTGGTGTCGACGCGGTGCATCTCGCGGATCCGGCCCTCCGCGAGGTAGCGTTCACCGCGTTCGAAGACCGCGTCCGTGCAGACGCCCCGAACCGTGTCCTCGGTTACGTCCATGTGTGTGGATAGAGTTCCGGCGTGAGCGGATAAAACCGATACGTCGATGCCGCTTTCGCTCCGGATCGGAACATGTTCCTCTGAGAGACCCCACGAAACTATCGCCGTACCGCAGCAACAACACTCGGGCGCGACGGGATACCGCTGCTGCCCGGTCTCGAAGGGTGGATTCCTTCTGTACTCTGGTGGTCGTCTTCCTTACTATACTTTCGACGACGCTCCTACCAAGCAGAGGTGGTTAAGCAACGCACCGTTCTGAACGGCTATTCAATCCGTCTGATTGACTCCAGCCCCGAGACATCTTTGAGTCTGTCTCTGATCTCCTCCTTGCTAATCGCCGTAGACCACTGGACCGTAATTTCGACGGTGATGAGTGTTGCCGACAGCTGTGGCTCGATACTAGCCAGTTCGTCAATCGTTACGTCGTCGATAGTCTCTGGCCGCGAGAGGCGCTTCTCAGCGTCAATGACGAGGTCCCCATCTGCACCGCAGGGGATTCGGATCGTTACGACGGCAGTTGTCGTCGATTCTGAGTCGGTGGTATTGGGTATTGCCATACTATCATCTCCGATGAGGCGCATCTCACGGGCCAGATGTTTCTCAACTGTACTCCGAGTGCGCGAGGGACGATTCGAACGCCCGTCTCGGTCGTGGCACGACCGCGTGTTTCCGAACTCCACCACTCGCGCATCCTCAAAGAAAAGATCCGAACAGGGCTAGGTCGGCTCGAACGCCCCGATTTCATCGATGACCTGCTTCGGCTTCTCGGCATGTTCGATGAACGAGAGGACGTTCTCCGACCACCCCGAGATGTTGTAGACGTTCTCGTAGCCTTCTGGCGTCACCAGGTCGCCGTAGGCCGCGAGGTCGACGAGATACAGCGCGGTGTCCGCAGACATCTCGTCCCGATACGCATCGAACGCCTCCTTGACCGTCTGGGAATTGCGGGCCGTGAACGGCGTGTTGTCCCAGATCTGCATATCGGTGAAGACGACAATTCGTTCAACAGCATTCCCTCGGTCGTGGAGGTGCTTGATCGCCTTCCAACCGTTCGTCGAGTCCCCGACGTTCTCGTCGATCGCCAACACCGCCGCTTGGCGCTGCAGTACTGGCGTGTCGACGTGCATCGGAACGGTCTGGAAGTCGTCGCCGAACCCGCCGACGTCGGCACCCTGGTCGGCCAGGATCGCACCGAACAACGCACCGATCTCCTTCAGTCGGAGCGTGCTGTTCGCGGACAGCGGCTGATCCATCGATCCCGACAGATCGACCGCGACAAAGGTATCGCCGAATCCGCCAGGCACCGTCTCGACAGCGACATCAATTGCGTCTTCGAGCCACTGCTCGACCGTCGGTGCCTGGACATCCGCGTCTTGCAGCGCGGTGTAGGCCTGGTAGTACCGGAACGGGTACAGCGGCGCGTGGCGGACGGCCTCCAGGTCGAGGTGATCCACGACGGTGTCCTCCGGAACGCCGGCTTCGAGCATGTTCCGGAGGTTCCGGATCGACGCGAAGATGGGCAGCGTGTACTCGTCGTCCTCGATGAGCAGTTCCCAGGCGGCTTGGGTGTTGCCGCGCTCGGAGATAACCGTCTCCCACGTGTTCGGCGCCGGCAACGGGTCGACGTCGGGATAGTCGTCGAGGCCGCCGCGCATGAACTGTTCGAAGAGCGCTTCCTGCTCGGCGTCGACGGGCGTAGGGTGGACGCGGTTGAAGACGTCGTGCAGCGTCACCTCGCGCCGAGACAGGCCGTACTTGCCCAGCGTGTAGGCGTCGGCCATCTCCACCAGCGCGTCCTCGATCCCGCGTCGAAGCGGCCACGGCGCAGTCCCGCCGACCAGCTGATCGTGGACAGCGAGCGCGGTGGCCGTCTCGTCCATCCGCTGGATGATCGCCGGCGCCCATTCGCGGATGAGCGACTCGGGGGAGTCGTCCTTGAATCGGTCGTCGTTGGCTGCCAGTACGAGCAGCACTTGTGGGATGTCCCGCAAGTAGAGCTCCTGGCGCGCATAGGCCGCGAGCTTCAGGACGAACTCCGGGTCCTCGTTTGCGGTGGCATCGAACTGGCGAACGACAGCAGCGAGCTGTTCGTCATCGGTCTCGTAGAACGACCCCTCCAGCAGCTGGTTGATCGTGCGCTTGTACAGTGCGAGTCGGGGGTCGGCAGGCTCGAACGCTTCCCCACCTTCGTAGTTGGTGGTCCGCGTTGCCTCCGCGACCGTTTGCTTTGGCGTGTTGAATTCCATCCTATCACCCGGAGCCGCAACAGGCGACTCCGATCGCAGCTGCCCACACGCTCTGTGAGCAGCGAGTATCGGGAGAGAAACTTCCCGAACCAGCCTCGCATCGCTCGGCTGGACGTTCCCGGCACGATTCGAACGTGCGACCCCCGGCTTCGAAGGCCGGTGTCCTCGTGAGGGTCGAAGACCCAAACGAGGGCTCGTCAGAGTTCACTCTGACGGTGCTCTGTCCTGACTGAGCTACGGGAACACGAGTGGCCGGACAATTCCTGGAGCGAACGACGGGATTCGAACCCGTAATGTGCCATCGACGTAGCGCTCCAGATCGACGGCCACTGGCGACACGGCGACCGGAAAACCGTCGGAGCGGGACCGGTGTCGAGCGTCCTCTCGTACGCTCTTTGTCCGGGATGTTCTCGATGGACTGTGCCACCGACAGGATTTGAACCTGCGAGTTCCTAGCGAAGCAACGCTCCGACTCGACGGTCGCCACGTGCGGTCGGGCAACCGGTGGTGCGACGGGCTATCTTGATACAGCGAGAGAATCCCGGCGTTCACGCCGTCACCAGAAATCAGAGATTTCTGGTTGCCCGTCAGATATAATCTGACGACCGGGCGTGAATCGCGTAAGCCCGGTAATCCATTCCACGGGAACTGCCGGGGCGGATATTCCATTTTCACTCCGGCAGGCCATTACTTATCAATCTCACATACAACAGGCTATGTATGGCGGATCAGGTCACGCGCACCTACGTTGCGTCCATTCGCAATCACCAGCAGGTGTGTGACGATCTCGATTCGCTCGGAGACGCCGCCTCCAGAATCTGGAACGTCGCACGCTGGACAGCCGACCGTATCTGGAACGCAACCGGCGAAGTCCCAGATGAAGGGACGCTGAAAGCGTATATAAAGAACCAAGCGTGCTGGAAAGACTTGAACGCACAATCCAGTCAGAAAGTCATCGAAGAACTTTCCGACGCTTTCCAGTCGTGGTTCGACCTGCGACACAAGCTTGACGAGGCGAATCCGCCTGGCTACCGCAAACACGGCGACACCCGGCCCAAGAGTACGGTTACATTCAAAACAGACGGATTCAAACACGACCCTGAAAACAACCGCGTCCGACTCTCAAAGGGTAAGAACCTGAAGGAACACCGCTCAGACTTCCTGCTCTGCGAGTACCAGACCCGTCCAGACGTTGACCTCACCGAAGCCACCAAGGTGCAGAACGCCCGGGCGGTCTGGAACGGCGACGAATGGGAACTCCACTTCGTCTGTAACGTCGAACTCGAAACCACCGACACCGCAGGCGACGAAGTGGCGGGGATCGACCTCGGCATTACGAACATCGCTACGGTTGCGTTCCCTGACGAATACGTGCTCTACCCCGGCAACTCGCTCAAAGAAAACAAACACTACTTCACCCAAACAGAGTATGACACCGAAGGTGAGAACGGCCCTTCGGAGAAGTCGATGTGGGCACGGCAGAAGCTCGCAGAACGTGAGACACACTTCTACCACACGCTTACGGACACGATCATCACAGAGTGTGTCGAACGTGGTGTTGGCACGCTCGCGGTGAGTCGGCCCGAAGATATGCGCGAGTCAGACTGGGGTAAGACGGGGAACAAGAAGTTGCACTCGTGGGCGTTTGACCGCATCTACCAGTACCTCGAATACAAGGGCGAGATTCGTGGTGTTGAGGTGTTGAAGGAGAACGAGTGGGATACGTCGAAGACGTGTTCACGGTGTGGTGACGACACGAAGTCGAACCGTGTCGAACGCGGCCTGTACGTTTGCTCGTCGTGTGAGTTGGTCGGGAACGCGGATTGTAACGGGGCGGAAAATATGCGCCAGAAGATAACTCCGAGTCCTCACGGCGAGGATAGGAGTAACGGCTGTGTGGCACAGCCATCGGTACACCTGTTCGACTGCGAGAGCGGAACGTTCAATACGAGAGAGCAGGTCGTATCGTAGACCGGCAAATATCCCAACTGCGGTACGGGACGCCCCGCCGTTCACGGCGAGGAGGATGTCACGACTCCCGTTGGTGTGCTTTGCGGACGAAGAAACGCACCACCTCGACGACCACACGCTTGGGAAAGCCGACCGTGACAGCGTCACGGATCCGTGGCTGCCCGCTATGTCAGACACGGAAAAAACGATGTCAGGGCCAGCCCCCCGAGTGCTCCCGAGGGGAATCGACCCCCTCTGTCAACTCAACCTTGAGCGGAAGCAACCTCCAGATCACCTACTTCGACTTTTCGATGACAGCTCCGACAAAGACAGATCACGTTGTCCAGTCTGTGTGCCTGCTCGGGATCACCATGCTCTCTAACAGGAACGATGTGGTGAACGTCTGGTTCCTGTCCGAGTTCCTCCTGAGTTGCACCGCACGACTGGCACGTATGATCGTCACGTTGGAGGGCTTGCCGTCTTACTTTGGCCCAAGAGCCAATGTACCCGACATGGACCCCCCCTCTCCACATGGGGTTCCCATCGTTCTGCGTTCTCTCCGACCACCATATTCTGAAGCACTTCCGTGAACAGAACCGGTTGTCACGATACGTGCGATACGTCTCGCCACAGTAATCGCACGATTTCTCGGGTTTCCCTCCTTTCCATTTCGGGTTGTCTTGTCCGGATGGTGTTGTCGGTGGATCACATTCGTCGCAGTACGTTCGCTTCGACTCGTCGTCGTAGAACTGCTTGCCACATGATTGGCAGGTCCGGTTAGGGAGTCGTTCACCGTGCGCACCGTAGTGGTGAATCCGCATCCCGTGTTTCGTATCGAACTCGTCTCCACACGTTGGACATTCCGCCGTCATTACTTCTCTTAGTGGAGTTTGCTCCCGTTTTTCGGGATAAACTTTCGTGCTGACTCTCTCTTGTTCCGGGAGCGCGGTAGGGAAGAAATCAAGCGCTGAGATGCGGCGGACACCCACGGATTATCGCAGGCGTTCGAAGCTCTCGAGTTGCCCGTGCGTGAACGTCACTTGATACGTGACGAGTGTATCGAGATCCTCGAAGGAGTGTTTGAGCTTGAAACGGCCGTGGTAGTCGTCTCGTTCGATCCAGCCGTCGTGGACTCGGTTCCGACAGCCGGCCATGTAGCGAAAATCGTCCTCGTCGACGTCGTCACGGCTCGCGTATGGTCTGTCTTCCGGCGGGACCGCTTCGGTGTGCCACTCCTCTTCGAGGAGCCGACCGTCCGCCGTAATCCGAAATGTGGTCATGGTCGGTCGATCGATGCCTTTCGTCTGCCAGTCGACGTCCTCGGCAGGAGCAAGCCCGTCGGGGTACTCCGGTAGGTGGACGTCGTCGTAGAGTTCGACTGTATCGAATAGCCCCATTGTTGTCCTCCATTGCGGGACCAGGAGTCGAACCTGGATCTCGGGGATATGAGCCCCGTGGACTGCCATTATCCCATCCCGCAGCACACAATTCGGAACTCACTCATGGGCATCTCTCAGTTCTCCACAGCTGTCCGTCCCTCAGTTTCGTCGGCTGGAAGTGAGAGGTCTCGGACTGTTGGAGAATGCTCCAGCCCGGATTCGAACCGGGGGCTCGGCCGTGAGAGGGCCGTGAGTTTGGCCGCTACTCCACTGGAGCGGGTTGGCCTCGTCTGGAACGGGTCGTCGGCTAGTGGGACGGGCAGGATTCGAACCTGCGCGTTCTCGTTACAAGTGAGATGAAGGAACTCTCACCGTCGCACCGGGTCTCCGGTGAAAACTCGGCGAGAGTGTGTGAATGCCAGGCTCTTCCACCGTCCCGCAGTCTCCCCAGCACGACTCGAACGTGCGTCTCCTCCTCTACAGGGAGGCATCGTAGCCGTTAGACCACAGGGAGAAAATGTCGCCGCGAGGATTCGAACCTCGGAAGGACCTACGCCAGCGGGTCTGAGCCGCTTCTCGTTGACCACTTGAGTACGGCGACGGAACGGTGAAGCGAGGATTGTCTCCCGGCACGACGGCCGGATGCCGCCACCAGGATTCGAACCTGGGAAGGACTAACCACACGGGTCTCGACCGTGTCCGTTCGACCACTCTGGCATGGCGGCGCAATCCGAGAATCGCCGGCGACTCTGCGAATCACTTCGGCACGCAGCGGCGGGAGAGTGATTCGAACACTCGTGTCCTTGCGGACGCTACGGTTCCAACGCAGTCCCTTGACCAACCTAGGGAAACCCCGCCAACGGTGAGACGGAGAGTCGAACTCCGAAGCCTCGCGGCTCTCGGTTTCACACCGAGCGCGGTCGCCTATCCGCATGTCTCACCACGCCGTGTCCCGGAGTCGAACCGAGAGCCCGTCGTCGGGGCTGGCGTAGCAAGCCAGTGGGGTCACCACTCCCCAGACACGGCACACTGAGCCGACGAGGATTCGAACCTCGGTCCTGTGCGCCCAAAGCACAGATCGTCGTCCGCTGGACTATCGGCTCACGAGGACTGCCGAGCGTTCGGCAGTTGGTTGTCTATCTGTACGACTGGTTCCGACTGCGCAACCGCGACCGAGCAGTCGCGATTGCACGTCTCATCACGGGAGCGTACTTCGGGGAACCCCGGGAATACCACACCGGGCCATGTAGGTTGCAGACCCTGCTGGGCCCGTCACCGCCGGACCGATCCGGGAAGATCGACCCAGCGGAGTGTGCCTACCTCGATGAGTATCCCCACGTGGCTACACCACGCGTCCACGCCGACGCCGGGATTTGAACCCGGATCACGGCCGTGACAGGACCGTATGATCGCCGAATTACAACACGTCGGCCTGCAGTCGCCCCGGCCGGAATCGAACCGGCGGCCTCCGGATTCAAAGTCCGGCGTCCCTCGCCAGCGGAGACTCCGGGGCTCGACGTAGCCGCAGCTCACGCTGCGGGGGATGCGTACCAGCAGCTCCTGATGCGCTCGGCGCGCACGGAACCGTCCGTTCGTCCTATTGTCAGGAACGAACGCAGACCAAACTGCCGCGAGCCTCGTCCAGTTCACTCGCTTGACGCTGGGAAGCGGATGAGCTACTGGATGAAGACAGGCGACACTCCCGTGTTCCCCAGCCCCTGACGGGTAGTCCGCGTGGGGGTCGGGTTATGCGGGTGAGGGGATCCGGCGATCGCCGGATTGCGTCGAACTCTCGTAATTGAGGTCGACGCAGTCCCAGCGAATGCCGACCAGTCTCTCCGCGCGCTGGTCGTGTAGGTACTCGCCAAACACGCGACCCGCGGCTAAGCGAGAACGAGCACGCCGCGGTCTGAGGCGAGTATTGACCATGCTGGGGAACTCTCCGTTTACGTGGGTTGTTTCGGACGTCAATACGGGATATCGTGGCAATTGTATTAAAATTGGTCAGGGTGTGGTAATCACAGGCATAGCGAAGCAGAGCACATACTGATTCCAATCTCACCGATATATTTTTAACTACATCGGTAGAATCGGAATTCATGAGGGAAGCGGCATTACGAGTTGTCGACTGTTTACGTGACCGCTCCTACGCCGTTGGCGAGTTAGCCGATGCGATCGACAAGAGTCAAAGTTGGACGTCGGAGGTCGTCAGTGATCTTGAGGACGAACACCTCGTGGAACGAAATGACGGGGTGCGGCTGGCCAACACGTACGAAGCGACACTGCTTGCCGAGCTCCTCGAGCGATATGCACTCGAAAAAGTCCTGACAGGGACGAAAGAGGATATTCTCGTTGCGCTCCTTCCGGGCCCTAAAACGATCGCTGGGTTACAAAAGCAGGGCTTCGCGAAATCGACGCTCTACCAGCACCTGAACGAAATCCAGGAAACCGGAGCGATCTCACAGACGGATGACGGCTATGCCATCAGTGACGACACGCTTCGGTCCTTCCTCGAAGCCAGAACCCGAACCACGCCCTTCGAAACCGAGTACCGCGCGAACGGCGACCGACTCGTGGCGACGAGCAAAGATGACGTCGACGGCACGCCGACTGCGTTCTCGGCGTTCACTCGCTACGGTGTTGACTATCACCCAGCGAAGACCTACGTCTATCAAGGTGATCGGTCGCTGGATCTCGAAGAGATTCTGATCCATGCGGTGACCGTCGCTGAGAACAAGAAACAGATGGCGATGGCTGGCGTGTTCTATCTGACGCACCGCGCGACCCTTGACGCCAGCGACCTCTGGCGGCTCGCAAACAGGTGGGAGTGCGTCGAGAAATGGGCAGATCTCTTTGCATACATCGACCAGCGGGAGGTCCACCACGATGAGCTCTTTCTCCCGTGGGAGGAATTCATGGATCTCGCGAACGACTATGGGGTCTATCCGCGCGGCCAACATCCGGAAGATAGCCTTCGACGGGGGCTCGAAGAGCTTGGCGACCACCTGGAGACGCCTGTCGACGTGTATCTTCTCGGAGGCGGCAACCTCATTCTGCGTGGGTTGAAAGATTCGACGAAAGATGTCGACATCGTCGTTGAGGACGGACGGACGTTCTTTGCAATCGCCGAATCGCTCCAGGACCTGGGATACGAGGAGCGTAGTGACTTGGAAGCGGCATACAACCAGCTTGATCCCAGTATTGTGGTGGAGAAGGAAGGGTTTCCACGCTGGGATATTTTCGTGGAGGCGGTCGCCGGCCAGCTCCAGTTGACGCCGGCGATGATCGAGCGGTGCGACCAATCATTCGAGTACGGCAATCTTCACGTACATCTGCTCTCGCTGACCGACATCTTCGTGTTCAAATCGATTACGGAACGCGAAGGCGATCTCGAAGATGCCGCACTGATCGCCAGACAAGCCGACCTCGACTGGGAGAGCATCTTCCAGGAGATCAAGACCCAGGAAGATCGTACTGGCCAATTATTCTCGTTTGCTGTGCTCGATACGCTCGATGTCCTCGACGAGCGACACAATATTGTCTCCCCAATCACGGACCGGCTCGTCTCGTACTGTCTCGAGAACGCGTTGCTCGTCTCGCTTGATGCCCCGAAAACCATCGAAGATCTCCGAGAAGAGCTGGATTTCCCCGATCACCAGATCTACAACAAGCTCCGGAAACTCGAAGAGGAAGGACAGATCACCGTCGATCGTAGCGGTCGGCTCAATACGTACCAGCGAGCTGAATCAACTGACCGGTAACGCTACACCACGAGTATACTCCATGGGTGAGTCGACGACATATGGATCTGAAGGAGACCGTCGATTATAAAGAGCAAGGAGAATACCCGCGCCTTTAGGCGCGGGATGAATCCGACAACCCCTCCACAATCCACCGTCGATAGCCCGACTGGATATTCCACGCCGAATCCAAACTTTAACGACAAAACACCACATAACCAGTTATGGAAGCGTTTCACGATGCACATCCACCGCACCTACCGAGCGAAAATCCTCAACCACCAGCAGGTAGAGGACTCGCTCGACCGGCACGGGTGGAGTGTGTCGAAACTCTGGAACGTTGCAAACTATCATTCCCGCCAAGTGTGGGATGAGACGGGCGAGATCCCCGACGATTCGGACTTGAAGAGCGAGTTGAAGACTCACAACAAGTACAAAGGACTGCACAGTCAGTCCAGTCAGCGCGTTCTGGAGGAACTCGCTGAAGCCTTCAACTCGTGGTACGAAACGAGGAAGTCTGATGATCGTGCAAATCCGCCCGGCTACCGCAAGAAAAACTACTACGACTCAGAAGGCCGCCGTGTCCACGAAGAACACCCGCGTAGCACGGTGACGTGGAAGCAGAAAGGCATTCGTCACGATACCAACAACGGGCGAGTGCGCCTCTCTAAAGGAGCGAATCACAAGGACCACCCCCGAGCATGGGAATACATCCTTGTTGAATACGAAACGCGCCCCGGAGTTACCGTCGAGAACCTGCAACAAGTCAGGGCCGTCTACGACAAGGCGAAAGGGCGCTGGGAACTGCACTTAGTGTGTAAGCACGAAGTGGAGACGCCCGACTCTCCCGGTGACGAGACGGCGGGTATCGACCTTGGTATCCGCAACTTCGCCGCTGTCGCGTACAGTACCGAGGAAGCCGACTTGTACCCCGGCAACCGTCTGAAACAGGACGGGTACTACTTCCCGAAAGAAATCGCAAAGTGTGACGATTCAGACGGCCAAGAAGCCACTCGATTGCACTCGAAGTGGTCGGAGCGTCGAACCCACTTCTTCCACTCCTTAGCCAAACACATCGTTGAACGATGTGTCGAGCAAGAAGTGGGTCGAATCAACTTCGGGGAACTTGCTGGTGTTCGAGAAGACGAGAACGGCGAGTCAAAGAACTGGGGGAAGCACGGCAACCTCGACTTGCACGGGTGGGCATTCGACCGGTTCTCGAACATCCTCGAATATAAGGCGAAAGTCAAGAGCATCGAAGTCGTGGAAGTATCCGAGAGCGACACGAGCAAGACGTGTTGTGTTTGCGGTAGGAAAGACGACAGTCAGCGTGTTGAGCGTGGTCTATACGTCTGCGAGACGTGTGATGCGGCGTTCAACGCTGACGTGAACGGGGCGGAGAACATCCGTCTCGACATCAACGATGAAAGTAACTCTGAGTCTGCACCCAATTTGGGTGGGGATAGGAGTACCGGCTGGTTGGCACAGCCCGGAGTCTACCTTCACGACTTGTCCAGCGGATTCCAACCGAGGGAACAAGTGGTAGACTGCAAACCCTAATATCCCAATCCAGCGGCGCGGTGCCGTGGGATTCCTCCGCGTTCACGCGGAGGAGAATGTCAACTCGCCGAAAAAATCGATCTGGAGCGGAGCGACTCCGTCCGTGAAGTCGGTCAGTCCGTGGTGATCTCCGGGACTAATGACAGACTATCGCTCCCTATTCTCTGACAATCTCTTCTAATCCGGACGGGGCGCATTCTCGTACTTGACCATCTTCTCGGGTTTGTCGGAGACGGTGTCGTAGATCTGCTGGAGCGTCTCCTCGGCGGCGAGCAGGTTGTGCGCCTTCAGGAATTTCCGACCCTCGTCGGTCAGGCCGTAGAACTTCCAGGGATAGTCCTGTCGGCGCTGGTCATCGTCTAGGGCGACTTCGTTAACGATGCCGGCGTTGATGAGCTTCTGGATGTGCTTGTAGACGGTGGCATCGCTCACACTAGGGTTGAGTTCTTCGAGTTCGTACATCGATGGGAGTTGTTGGGGATGGGCGAGAATATCGTTGAGAAGTGAAAACCGGGTCTGCTGTGTAATGAAGTGGACGAGTTCGCGTGGTGTCGTGTCGTCATCATCGCCCAAACTGGCGTCCATAGCTATCTGTTAGACTGAACGTAGCAAAGTAATTTACTCTAGAGTAAACTACCGGGACCGGTCACTCCATTTGATGAGTTGCTCGATTCGCGTACTATCCATCTGCAACGACCCTCTTTCGCAGCGAGTCGAAGTGTTCACTGCTGTACACAGTGATTCCGTCGGCGAGGATCTCGCGAAGTTTTCACCGAGGCTGAGTACGCTCTCGGTGAATTCGATATACGGCTCGAACGCGAATCGGTCGCCGCCGAAGCGGCCGGAACAGTTCGTGGACGACGGCCTCTCGTGGAATGGTCACGCGTCGAGGCGTTGGAGCAATTGCGTGACGTAGGGACTATTCTCCCAACTACGATGCGGGCTGATCGTCGTAATCAGTGTGTTCGCTTCTTCCGTGGTCAGATACCCGTTCCGGGCGTAGTCGACGATCAGCCGCGGTGTCGGGACGATCCGCGGGCCCTGCAGCACAGCGTGAATCAGCGGGAAGTTCGTCCCGCCGAACTCGTCGGTGAGAAACCCGTCCACGGCGAGTGCATTCGCGAGGACGATGCCATCGGTTTCGCCGTCGTCGAGGCCGAAGGTCGGCCGGGAGTCTGGCGTCTCGTCGCGCTCGTATGGATCCTCGACCGTGTAGTGGCTGTGGGCTGCGAGGACGTTGTTCGCGGCTGCGCCGTGGATATCCTGATACTGCGTGATGTCGCGGAGTTCGGTCACGACTTCCGGTGGGACGAACACGTCACACGAGGTGAGGAGATACTGGAACGGGTCTGGGGTGCCGGTATCGACGGCCGCGTCGGCCCGAGGCACGGCGAGACTGACGAGTGCACTGGTGTCGGCGACGACCGTTCGCAGTCGCTGGCCGCTCATCGATCGTCGTCAGCGATGTCGATTGCCGTCGCGTCGCCATCGTAGATGTCGACATCCTCTGGGGAAGCGAGATCGAGTGGCTCGTCCTCGAGGTCAGATTTGAGAAGCCGGAGCCGCTGGGCGGTCTCGGCGCCGACCAACTGCTTGACCGTCTCGAACTCGAGCTGGTCGTCGTAGTACTTGGTCGCGACGAGTTCTTGGAACGTCTCACTATCGGCGGTATCTTCGATGTACTCGCGAATTGCCTCGACAAGCAAATCCGTCCGATCCTTGTCGAAGAGCTCCGCGATCGCATCCAACCGGTCGACGAGGTACTCCGGCGACTGGAAGTGTACCCGTCGCGGATCGTCGCTCGCACTCATTCTATGTGCAAATTCTGCACATAGGTGCATAACGGTTTCGGCGACTGCACAGAGCTTGCACATCAGAGCACTTGGAACAGGACTCACTCACGCCAGTCTCAGCCGTCGTTCAGTTCGTCGAGAAACCAACTGGCTGCCGTTCCGATCCGAACACCGTCGACGTTACGCAATTCGAGGTCATTCGTCGCGGTCCGGAACGGTTCGTTGTTGACGAGGACGCGGTGGAGGACTGTGCGAACGGGATCGGTCCCGTAGATATCGGTAATGGTCGCCATTGCCGTATCGAAATGCGCATCCTCGTGATCGTCTCGAGGATTCTGCGCCCGTTCTACCACGAGATTGACCACATCATCGACTGATGCGTGGTCGGGATTCCCGGTTCGCTCACGAACGTTATAGAGGGGTTCAGCGTAATGCAAGGTGGAGCCTCCGACCTCAAGGAGCGAGCGTAGCGAGCGAGTAGGTCGGAGAGGAAACCGACACGGTACTACACCAACCACGCTCGATGGAAGGCCGACTCCCCACCGAGTCGTTACTAATATAAAAACGCCGGCCTACATCTGAACCACGGATGGAGGTACGTCGCACCGTCCCCGTCAAGCTCGACGTGGCCGACAGCGACGCCGACCTCCTCCACGATACCATCTCCGAATTCCTGTGGGCCGCCAACTACGTCGTCGACCACGCGTGGAGAGGCGAGTACAAGACCACAAGCAAAGCCGAACTCCAACGGGAAACATACGACGACGTGCGGGCCGAAACGAGACTCCAAGCGAACCTCGTCCAGAACGCTCGTAACAAGGCCGCCGACGCCGTACAGAGCGTCGTCGCTCGGTGGAGGCAGGGTGACGACGCAGGGAAGCCGCACTTCACTGCCCCGACGCTCGTCTACGACAAGCGGTGTGCGACGTTCAACGACGACCACGCGACGCTCTCGACCGTCGACGGACGCATCACCGCCGAGTACGTCCTCCCCGACGAGAACCGCGAGACGCCCCACTCGGAGTACCTGTTCAATAATGACCACGAAGTGACGGGCGGAGAACTCCACTACCGCGACGGTGAGTTCTACCTTCACGTCCGAACAAAGGCGGACGTGGAGTTCGAGACTGCCGACGACGGCAGCGACGAGCACAGCACAGTCCTCGGCGTTGACCTCGGCATCGAGAACGTCGCCGTCACTTCGACAGGTTCGTTCTGGAACGGCTCGGAGTTGAACCACTGGCACCGCGAGTTCGAGAAACGACGCGGGTCGCTCCAACAGTGTGGAACGCGGGCCGCTCACGAAACCATCCAGTCGGTCGGACGCACCGAAACGGGTCGCTACGACCACTTCTTACAAACCGTCTCGAAGGAACTCGTCGCGGAAGCCGTCGAGAACGGCTGTGACGTGATCGCATTCGAGAACCTGACGGGGATTCGTGAGCGGATGCCGAACGCAAAGAAATTCCACGCATGGGCGTTCCGACGCTTGTTCGAGTACGTCGAGTACAAAGCCGAGATGTTCGGTATCTCGGTCGACCAGGTGAGTCCTGCGTACACGAGCCAGCGGTGTTCCAAGTGTGGGACGACGCTCCGCGAAAACCGCCAGACACAAGAGCGATTCTGTTGCCAGAAGTGCGGCTATGAAGTGAACGCCGACTACAACGCGGCGAAGAACATCGGTCTAAAGCATCTCCGCTCGGCGCAAAAGTCGTCGGGCGGAGGCGCACCCGTAAACGTGCGCTTGAATCGCGGGACGCTGAACGTGAACGGCGAGTACGAGCCTGCCTGTGAAGGCCAGAGCGGGAGTCCACGCGAAAGCCCCATCACCAGAACCAAAGGTTCTGGTTAGCAGTCAGAAGCTCCGCTTCTGACGACACCCTCAACGAAGTCGTTCGAGAGACGCGAAGCGTCTCTCGTGATGACGAGACGGCGGAGCCGTCTCGAACCACGAACGGCGAAGCCGTGAGCGAGTAGGGTGGGGTAGTTTACACGCAGGCATTACGAGTCATTCCGTGGCGTCGTCGTCCGTATCTGACATCGCCGAGTCGGTTCCTCGCTGCCGGCGGATCGCAGCTAAGGTCTCCTCGAGCGTTTCCACACTGTCGATTGCGGCGACCTCGTCGGTAATCTCGTCGACGAGCGCGGCTCGCTCAATGACGGCCGCGTCGCCCGCGGTCGTGTCGATCGATGCGACGCAAAGTTCCCGCGTCTCGTGCCAGCCACAGTTCCAGCAGTCCTGTGTGACCTCGATGCGTTCCTCTTCGTCCGCCCCGAGGACTGCGTCGCGGAGCGATGTCGAAAGCGGCCGCTCCGGTCCAACTTCGATGGTGACAGAGGATCCGCACGCGGGGCAGTCCATAGTCGTCCCGAGGGATGCCTGACTGTTGAAGATAGTGGAACGATGAGACCGCTACATACGGTAACCGAATCGTGTCGGGTACTGGGGGATCTAGTAGTAACTGAGAACGGAAGGGGACAGTCTCGGTGTTAGGACTCTTCAAGCAACGAGCGCGCCCGTTGCACGTAACTGTTCGCGCTCCAACTTCGGGCATCGCTGATTTCGTCCAGGAGCAGCCCTGCATCGGTCGCTGACAACTTCTCAGCTCGAACGAGGATCGAGAGCAGGGTGGGCGTCGTGACGAGTCGCGTATCAGCGAGCGAGGCGTGGATTAAGCCAAGCTGGTTGAATTCGTCGCAAAGGAAGAGCGCAGCATCGAGGTCGTTCGCGAGGGTTACCGCGGCGTTCTCCCCGTCATCGAGTGGAAATTCGGCGTCAAGCATGACCGACCGAACATCGAGTACCTCAGTTCGGTCGAGTACGGTGGCTGCGGCATGACCGTGCGCGTCATCGTACGAGGCAATTTCTTCGAGTTCATCGATGACCGCTTCTGGCACGACGACTTCGTATCGAGTCAGACCCATCGAGAGTGGGTCGGGCTCTGTACCAGCGACGATCCCGAGACTGACGAGTGCAGACGCGTCTGCGACGAGTCTCGACATTTATAGGTCGGCAGCCGCGTCGATGAAGTCCCCGTCCAATTGCTGTTTCAACACCCGAATGTTGGTCGCCTCTTCGGCTCCGACGAGTGCCTTGAGTTGCTCGAACGAGATCTCGTCGTCATAGTAAGCGGCGGCGATTTCCTGCGTGAGCGCGTCGTCGTGGGCTGCCTCTTGGAGATACTCCCGGAGTGCAGTCACGAGGATATCGGTTCGATCCTCGCCGAGGACCTCCGCGAGGGCGTCGGTTCGATCGATAAGTCGGTGCGGCGCCCGAAACTGGACGCGTTTCTTATCGCTGCTCATGATGTGTACATTGTGAGCTAGCTTACTTAGCGCTTGTCGTGTGTACAATGTGAGCTCACTCGCGTGTGTCGGTAGAGGCTCCTCCTCTCTCGTTTGCAGCGGTCACTTCATCGTCTCTGGCCGACGGTGAGATTCGTCTCAGTAGGAGTGGTTTTGTTGGCGCGGTAGCGAGGCGAAAGCCCACTCCCACTTTTTGATAGGTGGATTAAAGCAGATCCTGCGCCGGATGTGGCGATTGCCCAATGCACTTTGATATCAGTCGAGAACGGCGGGGTGGTCGGATCGAGATCTGCCTAAGAATCGGTACTGCGACCACCTGAGCGAATCGGACGAAAACCGTCGAGGTGGACGATTCAGGGGATGAGCGCGTCCTCGACTCGTCGAACGATGGCAGGCGCGGCGGCCGCGAAGCGGTTCGCAACGGCGTACTGCGCGTAGAGATAGCGTCCGGGCGACGAGACGGTGTCCTCGCGGATGTCCCTATCGGCGTTCCGAATCGGATTGCGAGCGTAGACGGCGAGGCGGCGTGCAAGAAGCGCAGGTGCTGTGTCGAGAAGGGCGCGGAGCCCCTCCACGGCGGCGGTACGTTCCGCCTCGATCGGATTGACCGACTCGGGAACACTGTACGCACCATCCGAGACGGCCTCTCTCGCGTCAGCGAGGGCACGATCCGCGGCGAGTGCCCGCATCGCGGAGACGATGGCGATTGTGTAACGGCCGTCGTCGTAGTCCTCGACAGCCATTTTCGCGCCACTCCATCGGCTACGCGCGAGTTCTTCGAGCAGTTTCGCGGCTGCGGTGTTCTCGATATCATGTTCGAACCCGCTCGTCAGCGCCTCGAGGTCGGGGGCGTCCACGTACGGATCGATATCCGCGACGAGGTCGTCCGCGACGCGCGAGAAGCGATTTCCGTAGTCGCGCGGGTCGTCGAGCGTCGACACGTAGTGCTCCCGGAGCTGGCGGGCGTCCACGGCGTACGCGCGACCCCATTCGATGTCTTGTGCGAGTTCGGCGACATGCAGGACGGTGTTCTCGTACTCGTAGCGTCGGTTCGTCTCGGTGAGTCGGATACCGGTGCGACCCCACCCCACGATGCGAGCGTGTTCGGTGAGCGCGCCTACTGGGTCGTCGGACGGGCCAACGTATCGGTAGTCGTCGAGGAACGCCTCGGCCTCGCGATGGTGGCGGTCGCGACGTGCGGCGACATCCGTCGCGGTGAGGTCGCCGTCGAACGCGGCGAGACCGGCGTGGACGAACATCGCCTCCGACCGCGGATATGTCAGACCGGCGAGTGCATCGGTGCGCGTGGATTCATCGTCGTTCTGGACAAGAGCGGCGCGTGCAGACTCACTCTCGCTGGCGAGTCGATGGCGGACGACTCCGTTCGGAACCGCTGAGATCGCCGTATCCGTGTCGTCGAGAAGCGAACGGACGCGCTCGTGGGCGGCCGTGAGGTGCGCCGACGTTGGCTGGACGGGGATGGCGGCGGGCACTCGCGGTAGATCACTGGGGAGTGTCGCGAGCGCCGAGTCGTCGTACTCGACGGTCTCCTCACTCGACAGGAGATTCAGCGCACTACAGCCCGCGAGCGTGCCCATGACTGCAGTGCCGGTGGCGGCGAGCAGCGAGCGACGGGTGTGTCGACTCACGCCGACTCACTCCCGTTGCGGTAGCGTTCGGGAATTGGATCGCAGCTACCGCCGCTCCCGAGGGAGAAGCCGCCGTACTCGCTGCCGGGGAACGGAAGGCGAACGAACGCGGCGACGTGGTCACGGGCGCGGCGCTCGCAGGCGGTATGGGCGTCGCGGATCACTTGACAGAAGTCGATATCCGGGTCGCCGTCGGCATCTCTGGTGACGTAATTCAGCTTTAGCCGGTAGCACTCGCCGATCCGCGTCTGGTAGACGAGCACTGATTCGCTCGCGTACGCCGTCTCCGAGACGAGTCGGCGGACGGCCGCGACGTTCGTCGCGTCGTCCGCGAACTCGAACCCCGCAGCACCGCTCTCGCTCTCGATCGTGTGAATGGAGAGTGGTTCGGGCGTCGACGATGTCTCCTCTGCATTCCCCGCGTCACCGGTATCCTCGCGTGGCGCGACGATGGGTGGGTGCTCGCCGGTCGAGCGCCTCATCGTGACGGTATAGTCGGTGACGAGCGTCCCGCCGTCGGGTGTTGCGCTGTCCGTCTCGGAGGCGTTACAGCCAGCGAGCGCGGTGACGACACTGGTACCCACACTGGCGAGGAGGGCACGTCTGGAAGGCATGAGGGCCATCGCGAGTCGACGATGACCGTGGAGCGACAAGAATGTCGGCGGTCAGTTCTCGATGTCGAACGACGTGCCGGGTTTTGGTGTCTCGACCTTGGTGTCCGTCGCCCGGATCGTGGCTATTCACCCCAGAGGGTCGCGATCCGGTCTTCGATCTCGTTGAGCACGAATGCCACTACGTCACGATGGTCGACCGACCACGTGGTGTCCTCGCCGGGCGTCGCGGCTGTGGGTGGTGGGTGGAAGTGGTCGCGCGTATTGTGGGGATTCGGGTGCCGGTCCCACCGGCACTCCCAAGCGTGGTCTGCGTGTTCCTCTCGATAGTGGAGCTTGAAATCGTCGTTCGTGTACCAGCGAACTGACAGTCGCGCGTCGTCGACGCTCGCCGGATAGTAGGCCGGTGCAAAGATGACAGTGAGCTCGAGGTGACCGCTTGTCTCCGTGATGGTCGCTTGAGAGACTTGCCTCGTGGCCTGAAGCCGTGTCTGGATGAACTCGAGGATGGGGCGGTCGATGGGGGCGGGACTCCCACCATCGCCTGTCGGTGGTGCCATCGAGCGGACTACCCGGAGGCTTGCTCTCGCTCGCCACCCGTGCGTTGCTGGCGGGCGCGTTCGTGACGCTCGCGGTCCTCGCGGGCGGTCGCCCAGTCAGCGAGGTCGCTGTACACCTCGTCGATGGTTCGCTCGTCGCTGCTCTCTGCGAAGGCGACGGCATCGACTGCGGCCGGTGACGCGGCATCGTACGTTTCCTCGTACTCGGCAATGCGCGTCGTGAGTTCACGAACGCGGTCCTGTAGTTCCTTGACGGAGTGCTCGGCAGCGAGTTGATTGATCCGTCGCCACTCGAAGTACGCATCATTTCGCTCGTAGGTGGTTGGATGACCGTCGTGACGGGTGACGATCCCGAGGTCGTCGAACCAGCCCAGATACTTCCGAGCGGTCTTCGGATCGCAGTCGACCTGCTCCGCGATGGCACTCACCGTCGTCGGCTCACGGGTCTGGAGGATCGTTCCGTAGATGCGCTGTTCGACATCGTCGCCACTGAACGGTTCCTCGAAGGATGGCGGGTCGTCGGGAGATTCTGTCCCAGCCATACCCATATTTGCAGAGCTACTGATATAGTTCTTGCTTTCAAGAATAGTTTCCGTTACTTCGGTGGTATCCGAGTCACACTTTCAGGCCTCCTCTGCGCTACCGGAGTCCGACCGTCGGGTCATCGTCGAACGGGTCGTCGGGAACTGGGTCGAACTCATTCGAATCGTTCAGATCTCTATCAGTGATCGGCTCGATCTCGGTATCTGTCCCCTCCGTGGCAACCCCCACAGAGTGGAAGTCCTCGATGGAGATTTTCCGTGCGTCCCGCCGTGCAGCTCGGCGCTTCGCATCCGTGACCAATTCCTCGATGTCGGCCCCACTGCAGCCGGCAGTGTGTTTCGCTAGCGTCGCCAGCTGGTCACCGGTGAGGTCGTGCGGTACGTCTGTAAGCTTCGCTTGGAGAATCGCATGTCGGCTCTCTTCCTCGGGTAGTCCGACCTCGATATGCGACGCGAGCCGCCCTGATCGGAGGATTGCAGGATCAATATCCTCGGGCCGATTGGTCGCGCCGACGACGATGGCCGTTCGATCCTCGGCGGTGAGATGGACGAGCAATTCGCTGGTGATTTTTTGATCCTCGGCGTGGGCGCCGCCGGCGCCGACATCCCGTCCGCCAAAGAGGTGCTCGGCTTCGTCGAGGAAGATGACGCACGGGCCGACAGCGGCAGCCTCCTCGAATAAGTGGCGCACTCGCTGTGGCCCTTCGTTGATCCACTTGCTGGTCACATCCGCCGGCCCCAACTCGACGAAGGGAACGTTGAGTTCGCCGGCGAGCGCTCGGGCGAACAGCGTCTTGCCGGTCCCTGGCGGACCATGGAACAGGATTCCTCGTGCGGGCTCGATCCCGAAGCGGACATACCGGTCGTCACCGCGTGCCCTCGCCCGCGTTGGCTGGAGGACCTCCTCGGCGAGTCGCTCTTTGACATCGTAGTAGCCGCCGATGTCGTCGAAGCCGATGTCCGAACGAGTCCAGTTGTACTCGTAGTCTGGAATATCCATAGCATTTGCCGCGGCTCGTGAAGCTTCTGGGGTGGTCGCGTCAGCGATCTTTTCAGAGGAATCTGAGTTGGTCACCCGGAGCTCTGAACTGTCGGGTTCAGTTCGTCCATCGTCCATAATCTCGCGAAATTTCTCGTAATCGACAGACGGTTGGTGGTACTCTCCAGTGGCGTAGTAATAGCCGTTCTCCCCTCGTGGGTCGTAGAACGTCAGAGCAACGAACGAAGCAGCGATTCCCAGTCCGAGTGCCGCTTGGATTTGTGGACTATTCGGAGTGACATTACTCAAGAAACTCAACTGCGACACCGAGGCGAAGGAGGAAGCCAGCGTCAGGCCTTCTGCGAGGAGTAAGAGCACCACGAACAATTCGTACACCTGTGCGAAGGGGTACAACCCTATCCCTCCTACCGATTTCAGACCCGGGACACCGAGGTTGCCTGCGATGAAAATGAATAGAAGACCGAACCCTAGCCCGACAGCAGCGGTCGGTGGTAGATTGAGCAAGGGCGCGATAATCCACATGTGAACGAACGCTAGCGTCGTCCAGGCGACCATGAAGAACAGTCGATAGAGGTCTCGCTTTCGATGCTCACGCTCCATGACTCGGTACGTCGCGTACTCCACTATCGCGAAGAATCCGAGGAAAGCGACGACTGAGAGCGCAATATCGAGGAAACTCATCGAATCATCCGAAGGATATCCTCTGAAAGTTCGCGAGGGGGCGAGCGTGGCGGTTGGCACGGGCGAGCCGCGCTAGGGGGAGTGGTCATGCGAGCCGCGCGATGATACAGCCATCGGGAACGACCTCGATAGAGGTGCTCGCGATGGTCTATGGTCGTTTCATGGTGGTGATTGAATATAACTTCTCGCCCATATCCTTTGACCTGTGGCGTCGCGGATTAACTCACACTGTCTCGGAAGGCTCCTCTCCGGTGTCCTCGTCCCACGGGGAGTCCGTAGCCTTCCCAGGGCCATCACGCTGCGTTGACCAGTCGATGTCGGCATCTTCTCCTGAGCCATCCGACTGAGGATTGTTTCCCGGGCCAATGAGGTGTTTCCCGCCACGCTTGCCGATTTGGTGGGCCGCGTAAGGACTCCGCGTCACCGCTCCTGCGAAGACAATCCCACTGGCCTTTCCCGTCTGAATACCGGCTTTCCCGACCCGCTTACCAGCTCGGCCGGTTGAGACAGCAACTTGACCCGGGGCCTTCGCGGCGACTTGAGCGGTCCTGATCCGCTTCACGCTCCGGGCCGATTTCGAGGCTTCTTCCCTAAACGCACGCGCCTGTTCACCAAGTCGTTGAGCTCTGTCGTTGATGTTGACTGTTGCTTCTCCGCCCTCGGTGGAGGGATACGTCACCCTTCCGTGGGCATCGGGAACGACCGCGGTGACCCCATCTACAGGTTGTTCGGAGTCAGTCAGGATGCCGCGGTCAACGGCTTCGGCGACATCAAATTCACCATTCTGGTACGCTTCGGTCAAGAAATCACGATTTGCATCCTCCTCGGCGGCTGCGTCCATCTGCTGAGAAATCGTTCTTCGGTGTGCATCGATACTCTCAGAACCGACTACTTTCCGAGCACCGATTACTCCGCTATCCCTTGCTTTGGCTCCCAATTTTTTCATTGTCGAACTAGTCTGACTTGCCGTCGTTCTGGCTGCCTTCACGCCAGGGAAACCTGCCGCCTTCCGATGTATGGCGTCCTTATTGACTGACAGAGCCCCGGGTGCCGTATCCACGCTGTCCTCAGCAGGCGGTTCACGCGTACTGAGTGCGTCAGAGATACTGTTCCGCATCGTCCCCCCGACGCTCGAGTTGGCAGTTCCTGCTGAAGGGTCGGTCGCCGTCCCACCTGACGACCCACTCCCAACAGAGCTGCCACTTCCGGCACTCGACCCACCGCCTCCGCTCGTCCTCTCAGCCGAGGACTTCGAGGCGCTACTCACGGCACCGGATCCAACACCTGCCCCCACGACAGGTGCGCCGACTCCCGTGGCGGCGATTGCGGCAGCTACGGTCGTCATGAACGCGGCGTCGACACCGAGGGGCTGGCCGGCCCAGCCGATGGTCTTCCAAATTGTGACGAACAGAATGATCGGGAAGATCAGCGCGAGCGCCGAGGCCGTGTAGAACGAGGCAATATCACCCGAACTGGCGACGCCCCCGGTCGCAATCACATCGAACACTCGCATCACGAGCGCGATGATCGGGCCCACTAACAGGGCGTACACGCCCATCCGAAGCCACGTCGAGGCGAACCTGCTGATCGCCTTCATGGGTCCCCAGTTCGCATACCAGAGGACGGCGAAAAACGGCGCGCCTACCGCGACTGTGAGTACGATGAACTGCCGGAGGACGAGTAACACCGAGGAGAGAATGGTTGCAAAGAGCATCAACGGGACAGCCACCGCGAGCGCGACGAGTTGAATTCCCGTGCCGAGGGTTGCCCCCCAACTCCCGCCGAGATCGGCGTCGAAGGTGAGTTTGAACGCCGCTGGGGCGAGGGCATCCGTCACGCCATTCGACGCCTCGATCAGGAACCCAAACAGCGGCTTCGAGATAGCAATGAAGACGATGACGGCAACGATCCGGGCGACCATGTTCCACAGCGTCGCCTCCTGGTCCTCACTAAACGGCATCACGATGAGCCCCGCTGCAATAAGGATCGGGAGCAGGGCTATCGAGAGTTCGAACACACTGTCCCACGCGTCGACAAACTGGGCGTCGGTCAGGATAGTCGGGTTGATCGTGAGCAGTGGCTTCAGCCCGAAATTGAACATCACGTTGATCGCCCCAACTAGGAGCGAGCGGAGGAACTCGATAATGGCCCGGACAATCGCATCCGGAAGCCAACCAAGGTCCAAGAGGTCAGCCACGGCACTCACCTTCCAGTATCGGTGACAGCGACGTCGACCAGCCACACGATGGGAGGAATCGGCTTTCGGTGAGCGGTGGCCACATTACTGATCCTCCCCGCGATCAGGTCGGTGGTCATCAGCAACTGTTCCGTTGCTCGCCCCAGCGGCATCACTCTCCAGCCCTCGGACATCGGCGCTGATGCCGTCTTCGTGGGATTCCTGCATCGCCATTTCGAGATCCATGTCCCGGTTCATCACGTGGGGGAGGTCGGTCAGTTCGAGTTCCGTCAGGAGAACGTCATCCTCTGGGTTGTTGCTGTGGACGACACTATCTATCTCCGCCAGCCACTCCCGTGGATCAAGCATATCGTCGAGGACGTGATGCTCGAACGGGCCGCTCCGAACCTCTAGCCGGCGGCGGCCGTGGACGCTGGTCGCGAGCAGACACTCCGAGTAGGCCGAGTCTTGCCCACGAGCGGCTGACTGGATGAACCGGATCTCGTCACTCGACAGACCGTAGTACTGCTGGGTCTGTTCGGAGACCGATTCAGCGTAGAACAGGCACTTCACGTCACAGTTCTCGTAGACTTCGCGGCGTTCGTTCGTCCGGACGAATTCGTGAGAGGTCTGACTCATCAGCGTCAGGCCGGCCTCGTAGTGCCGAGCGTGGCGGATGTACAGGTTGATCAGGTCCCTCGCCGCCGGTCGCCCCAGCAGGTAGTGCGCCTCGTCGAACGTGACATCGACCTTGTAGGGGGAGCGCTTGGCTTCGAGATAAGCCCACGAGAGCATGGCGTGGAGGATGAGTGGCATCTCGCCGGTGTCGGCGAACGAGCTCATATCCATCACGACTAGTCGCGAGGAGAGGTCGAGATTCGTCTGGCCGTTCAGATTATGGTTGATGCCGCCGGGTTTGAACGACTCGAACTTCGGCTGGAGATTCCGTGCCAACTCCTGATGGTGATTGGTCGGCGTGACGATCGTATCCGAGATCGAGATCCCGCTACTGTCCGGGGGTTCGCTTGTCGGTTGCTCACAGTCCTCCCCGACTTCAGTCACCCCGTAGGACTGGAACAGATCGAGTTCGGCTTCGTCGATCACGTCCGCCTCGCGTGCCGCCTCAAGCCCGCCGGTAGCGATAACGGTGACACCGCGAATGAGGTCATCGAGTGTCGGCGACTCCTGGGCGTAGGTCTCGTACTCGCCGAGAATGATCCCCTTCGAGATGTAGGCGTAATGTGCCGCCTGGATGAGTACGCCCTCCTCGCCGGCTGACATCCCGTCGCGCTGGTCGAAGTGGGTGTGCAGCATCTCGATCACCGACCGAATGGTGAGTGCGTACGTGTCGTCGCCGATTTCTTGCTCGGCCGTCGCCGGCGGCGAGATATCCCTCGGGTTGACGGTGTAATTCCCACCGAAGCGGATTACCTCACCGCCTAGGGACTGGGCGAATCGCGGGTAGTCGTCGCCGGCGGGATCGAACAGGATACACTGGACGTTCGCATCCGCGAGCAGGCGCCGGTAGATCTCCAGCTTGCGGAAGTAGCTCTTCCCCGATCCGGTCTTCCCCGAGATCGCCATCGAGTGCCCAGAGAGAGCATACCGGTTCAGGATGACGGGGCGCTTGGTGTCGTCGAAGCCCAAGAGCACGCCGTTCGGGTCGTAGATCGAGGGCTCGACGAGGTTGAAGAACGTCCCGAGCGCTTCGAGTTGGATCGGATGAGTGTTGTCCACGGGGTCGGTCACGACCGGGGCGACAGCGTCCATCGCGTCGAGTTGCTGGTGTTTCACCGGACTGAGTTCGACGTCTTGCTCGGCGAGGATCGCCTCCACCCGGTCGAGCATCCCGTCTAACTCGTCACGGGAGTCAGCGACCAGTTCGAGGTAGATCGCCACGTCGTACAGCTTGGTCGTGCCGCGGATGGTCCGCTGGAGTAGGCGTTCGAGGTCCTCGCGGTCGAGCTGGTCTTGATAGGTGTCGGTCCGGCCGCGTTTTTGCTTCAACGCAAGCGAGGTAACCGCCTGCGTGTAGCGCTTCTGGAGTTGCCGGCGGACGTCCTTCGGTTCCCGTGGCCGGACGTGGAACGTCAGCCGGAGGTCGACGTCGGCGAGTGTGAGCGGCACGAGCCACCCGAGGCCCACTTTCCGTGGGAGCGAGGTGACGGTCAGGATCTGCGAGACGGTGTCGTCGCGGATCTGGAACTGCGGGTGATCTTCGACGAGCAGTGGGGCGACGATCCGCTTGTCGAGTTCGCCCCGCTCCTCGAGGGTCTCCATCGCGTTCGCGAGTCCGGTCTCGTCGGCCTGCAACTGGTAGGCGGCCCACTCGATGTTCTCTGTGGTGGTCGCGCGGTCGAGGAGCTGTAGGTAGTCGATGGCGTGCTGGGTTTCCTCGCCGGATAGGTCGTCGATCGGGACGGACTCGACGCCGTCGTCAGGCCCGTCGAGACCGAACGCGTGTTTGAGTCGCTGGATCATGGCTGAAGGGGGGCGCTTGGCGTAGCGAGGGGTAGTCGAGCGCAATGCTGTCCCCGAGGACGGGTCTCAGCCATCGCTTGCCTCCGGGCGAGCCCCGGTATCCTCGGACACGGGTGGCGCCTCTTGCGTTGGAGCATCGTCGACGTGGTCGAGGGCAACTCGGCGTGATCGAACGGCGAAGCCGACCGCCACGACGAGGACGAAGAGGCCGGCGGCGTACACCGGCACCACCACCGCCGTCTGACCGGTTGGGGTGCTGGTCCACTGAGCCGGGTAGGCTGCCTCGAATAGCGCGATTGCTGCGGCCGTCACACCGATCCCGAGTACGGCGAGGCTCTGCGCAATCTGCCGTGAGGGGAGTAGCACGACGAGACTCAGCAGGAAGGTTGGGAGGCTCCCGGCGGCGAGCACGAAGGAGACCTCCCGCACCAGAAGGGGTGGGGCGTCGACGGGAAGTTGCTGGGCACTCCCGAGGAACGCACCGAGAGCGATGATCGCGAGGACGAGGCTGGCGACGAACGTGCCCGTGCCGAGGTAGACTGACGCTGGCGAGTGGAACCTCTCCCCGTGGCCGATCGGTCCGACGCTTCGGACGTACCACTGGAGAAGGCGCGACCCGTCGACGGCTTCGACGTACTCCGCTTGGACGCGCCCGTCGTATGGGAGGTCACCGACTGTCTCGGGGCGGTCCTCCGGTTCGGACTCTTCAGCGGCGGTTGTCGCCTCTCGGTCGACGTCCTCGAAGACACTCTCCAGATCGAGGAGACCACCGTTGGCATCGGTGAGGGCCTCGTCTGCGACTCCGACGAGCGTTCCTTGATTGAACGCGAGAGGAGGCTCCCGCCCGCGGTACACGCGGTACAGTACGTCGAGAACAGCTTCGCGTGAATCGAGGATGTTCGCCTCGACGCGAGTCCGGGGCAACTGGGATGCGACGCGCTGGGCGCGGGCCCACACCTCGTCGAGGTAGAACTCCTCGGCGTCGACGGATCGAGAACGGTCGGGGAGTGGCAGGGCGTCGCGGACTCCGTCGAACCGGCTGCCACCTTCGCTATCATCCTCCCCCTTTTCGACCGCAACGGCGACAAAGAATCGCCGGTCACGGACGTTTGCCATCCGTAGCGTCCGGTTCAGCCACTCGGCGTGAGCTACTCGGCCGTACTCGAGTACGGCCGAATCGGCGACTGCGTCGGTACCCGTACCGGTCGCGATGCCCCCATCAGTCGCCGAGACCTCTTCCACCGAATCATTCGTATCGGACGCCGCTTCGTCGGGGACTGCTCCATCGGAACCCATCACCGGCGTCGCCACCGCGGTTGGGGCGTCCGGCGATTCGGGCCCGACGAACTGCTCGATGTACTGCTCGCCGTCGAACTCCGTAGTTATCGTGAGGAATTGTACCGGGAACTGGAGCCCACGGAGGAACGTCAGGAACGAGACATAGACGCCCGAGCGGCGCTCCTCGGAGAGCGTGAGCCACTCCCGCGGCTCGATTTCGACCAGCATCGCGTACGCGGCCGGTGTTTCGACGACACCCCCGTCGCGGACGTTCTCGAAGTTCACGAGATCGAGCGTCGACCGGACGCTGTACCGCGGTCGTAACACCGGCGACCCGCACGAGAAGGTTCAGCACAAAGTGTACGTCGAGTACCTCAAACGCTACATCGAGCGCCAGGACTTCGTCGTCGAGACTTACTATGAGCCGATGGGTGGCGGGATGATCTATGACGTCGCCGCATTTATCGATCGCCCAGACGGTACTCAGCGCCTCCGATGCGTCGGCGAGGTGGTCACGAATCTTCGCCCCGAGTGGATCGTCAAGCACTACGACGACATGGCTCGGACCGAGGGTCTTCTGCGGGTGTGGGTCGTCCCCAACTACGACACCGCCCACGAACTTGTCAGAACCCTTCACGAGGCGGGACGCGTGAGTGATGTCCCATACAAAAGTGTCACAATTACGAGACTATCTCCGAAGAGACGTTTGGTGACCTGACCGAGTGGCGTATCCTCGGCGCGACCAACCTCATCGATGCCGTGGAGGCATTCTCGGACGAGGAGAGCGAGTGATGTGTTGCAGGTCTCCTAGCGCCCTCAGATCGCACAGGAGCATCTCTCCGCGATGCTCGCCTGTCCATGCAGGTCTTCGGCAAATACATAGCTTAGTAGGGTGGGGTCCGTTGCTCACCGGGAGACCCACAAGGGAGCGCAGTCGAACGGTTTGGAGACCTGCAACTCGAAGTGGAGACGACGCACCTCGCTCACCCCGACAAGTCGCTCGCACGTCGCGTCTGATCCCGTCTGGACAGAGTCGGTCGTGGGGAGTGCTCGTCGGTCGTCGGACGGGCTCGTACGCACCGGACACATTTCTGAGACATCAACCGGGTGAACGGCGTATCGAGCAAGCCAGTGATCCGAATCTCTCACACATCCGATACCGATCGCCACCACGTTCAGAATTCCTATGACACCGACTCTCGACACCGATTCGATCCCTGCGCAGTTGGCCGACCTCGAGCAGTGGATTTGCTGGCGTGAAGACGATCGCGACGGCAAGCCGACGAAGGTCCCGATCAAACCCTACCCGACGAGCGGGACGGTGTTCGCAAGTGCCACCGATCCGGGGACGTGGCGAGGCTTCGAGACGGCGGTGACGTATCATTGCGAGTCGTCCACCCGGACCGACGGCGTGGGTTTCGTATTCGACCCCGGGGAGCGGATCGTCGGCGTCGACTTGGATCACTGTCGCGACGCAAACACCGAGGAACTGGCGCCGTGGGCTGCCGCCATCGTCGACCGCCTCGATTCCTACACTGAGGTTTCGCCCTCGGGGACGGGTGTCCACGTTCTCGTCGAGGGGGAACTCCCGCCGGGACGGAACCGCCGGGGCGACGTCGAGATGTACGACCGGGATCGTTTTTTCACCGTGACTGGTGCGCACCTCCCCGAGACGCCCGATGTGGTCGCCCGCCGGCAGGACGCCCTGCTTGCGGTGCATCACGAGTTCGTCCAAACCGCCGGTGACGACGAGGCGATCACGCTGACCGAGGCGACGGACCACGCGGCCTCGAATGGTACCCTACAGGGTGCGAGTGAAGACGGGGCGTCGGCTCACCCGGTGGGCCCGCACTCGGGACTGCGCCGGAAGTTCGGCCGGGACCCGCCAGCGGTGGACGACCCGGCCCTCGAAGCGGCACTGCACGGCCTGTCGCCGGCCGAAATACCCGACCCCGTGCCCCGAACCATCGACGAGGTTGCGGGCCCAGGAGTGGATCTCCCGGACGCGGAACTGCTCAACCGCGCGACGGCCTCGAAGAGCGGTGATACTATCCAGGCGCTCCTCGACGGCGATCATTCGCTTTGGCGTGGACGGGACAGCCGCTATCCGTCGCAGTCGGAGGCAGACATGGGGTTGTGTTTCTATCTAGCCTTCTGGACCGCTGGCGACCCCGAGCGGATGGATCGGTTGTTCCGGGAGTCAGGATTGATGCGCGAAAAATGGGACCGGCGTCACTACGGGAACGGGGCCACGTACGGCGAGGTCTGCATCGCTCGAACCCTCCTCAAACTCGACGACTACTACAGCCCGTCGGCGAGCGACTCGGAAGCGGATGATGGGGTCGACCTGCAGAAGACATCAGAGAGGTCGACTGGACGAACCACTCCCTCCCCGTCGACTCCGGGAGCAGGTTCGCACCGTTCCACTGAGGGGCCGACTGACGGTACAGTGCCACCACTCGATATGGACGCGGTCGAGGACGCCCAGCGGTTAGCAACCAAGGTTAGGCGACAACAGGAGCAACTTGATGCCTACAAAGAGCAGATCGCAGACCTCGAAACACGCCTTCGATGGTACCGCATTGCGCTCGATCTCCAGTCGAGCGATACGTCTCTTTCCGACGATCCACCTAAGGACGAGAGCGCTACGTACGATATCGATCCACGAGGTGAGCCTGCTCCATCGCCTGAAGGGGATCTCGATATCGAAGAGCAGCGAAGCGATAATCGGGACGTAATCGAGCCCACGAAACAGCCCGGGTCATCCGCACCGGAGCACGAGGCGGAAATCTTGCCACCCGAGGACGATGGCAGGTCACGACTGAGGGACTGGCTCCGGCGACGGTGGCTATGAGCCGAGGGCGAGCGTGTGCTCCGTCTCGCGGTGACCGCCCGCGCCGAGACGTTCGACCGCTTGCGCGACCCGCCCACCGCCCGCGACATCGAAGTCGCTCACCTGCCTAAGGGAACGATTTATCTCGATTATACAAGATAACACAAACATATATGAGAGGTAAGAGCAAACGGTGGGATACGAGGTGAGTCTGATGGCAGACGATCACATCGGCGGCGTCCAGTCATGGACCGAGACAATGAGCGCTCGAGAGCGGATTCGCTCGGTCGCGCTCACGCTCAGTGAACCCCGATCGACCAACTGGATCAGCGAGCAGGCCGAGACGGCCTGGAGTACCACGAATCAAGAACTCGACGATCTCGTCGATCGGGGACAGTTGCGTCAGGTCGACGCGGGGGAGTCGACACTATACCAGCCTGATTACACCCGGCTGTTATTTGACGAGCTTCGACGGCTTGTCGAGGAGCACACCCGCGAGGAGTTACAGGCTGAGCTGACAACTATCGCTGAGGAGATTGAGGACTGGCAGGAGGCCTATGATGTCGAAACTTGGGAGGAACTCGAACAGTCCCTCGCGGATGACACCCTGTCGAGTTCGGATATCCGAGAGCGACGTGATGTCGTCCAGGACTGGCAGGCCACCGAGGAAGACCGGCGTCTGATCAGACACGCCCTCGAGTTGTATTCAGATATCGAAGCCACTCGCGAGCGGATGCTCGATGCCGCCGACCGCGCGACTAGTTAATTCATCGATGCTCTTCCTCGCTGGTCGTGACCGCTATACGCAACGTACACTACTCCGAGAGATCCATGATCGACTGTCGAAACAGGCCGGGTGTACCGCTGTTCGATACGAGCCGTCGTCTCGTCGCCCACGCACGGTCGTCGCGGCCGTTGAGCCGACGGCGTTTCTGGGTGAGCAGTACGATATCGAAACCGCACGGCTGGAAGTCCGGTTCTGGTATCCTGAGGGCGTCGACTATACGTACTATCGGTGCAACTGGGTCGAGCCGAAACGGGACCTGATGCTCGGCTTTCATCAGGACGCAGACCACCCCGAGTTGGGACGCTGTCACCTCCAACTTGACTTCGACGGGGCGACGGTCAGTCGCCAGTCGGTTGCGTTTCTCGACGCGCACCCTCTCGCTGCCCTCGAACAGCGGCTCCAACAGTTGCCGAGTGTTCTCAGTAGGCTCTCTTGGGAGGATGATCGACCGTCGCTGGCGCCGCAGTCCGAGTGATCCGAATTAGAGTGTGGTACATGCTCTCCCCAGAGCCGCAGGCACGTTCTTCGGTACCACCGACCGCCCAACTTTATCAGTATCAAGAGAGCGAGGAGGCCGAGCACGGCGCGAGGTCCTGACGCAGTGTCGGAATCGCGAGCGGTGCTCTGAGCGTCCTCAGGACTGTTTCGAGATGTCGAAAACTACCACGACCGAGCTACAGGACCGTGCGGAAACAATCACCACCCACTTCGACGCGATTACGATGTCGCCGAGCGACGGGTCGGCACTCCAGGGAGAGGTCACCCGACAGGCAATCGAGCAGCACCTCGACGAACTGGTCGCCCATCAGGTTCCCGTGGATGAGGCCGTTCGGACGGTTGTCCGGGGAGTCATGCGCGACGCCGGACTCGAGCGATCGGATCTCCCGGCCGAACTCGCCACGCTGGCCGGGTACTCGGTAGGCTCGCAGTTCGAGCGCACGATGCTCGGAGATGTTACGGAAGCTGACCAGTGGATCGACCTCGTCGCCGAAGTCGTTGAGCTCTGGGAGCCCCGGAGTGAGAAGATCGCACAGGTCGGGCTACTCGGTGACGAGTCCGGCCGGCTCAAGTTCGTCAAGTGGGAGAGTGCGAATCTACCCGAGCTGGTCGAGGGGGAGACGTACCAATTCCAGAACGCCGTCACCGACGAGTATCAGGGCCGCTACTCGGTGAGCCTCAATTCGGCGAGCGCCGTCGAACCATCCGAGGAGACAGTCAACACGGCTGCAGAGGGTGTCATCATCGGTGGTACCATCGTAGCTATCCAGGGGGGCTCGGGGCTGATCAAGCGCTGTCCCGACTCCGACTGTACCCGGGTACTCTCGGGGGAGCGGTGTGCCGAGCATGGCGACGTTGAGGGTGAATTCGATCTCCGAATCAAGGCCATCGTCGACGACGGCAGCCGGTCGATCAACGCGGTCTTCGACGCCGAGGCGACGACCGCGGTTTCGGGGCTGTCGATGGCAGACGCCCAAGCGATGGCGATGGATGCACTCGATACCAGCGTCGTCGTCAACGAACTCGTCGAGCGGATGCTCGGTCGGCCCTACCGGCTCACTGGACCGGTCGTGGGCGAGTACTTCCTCGTCGACGACGTGGCCCAAGGATCCACCGATGAGGACCTCAGTGACGAGGCGCTTGACCCCGCGGTGACGGCCCGCCAGCCCGCTCGACGGATGCTCGCCCAGGAGATCAACGGTTCAACGCACATGTTTCAGGAATCCGACGAGGAGCAAGCGCCGGTGCTCAGCCTGTCACCGACTGGCGTCGCGGTGAACCGAGTGCTGATCGTCGGGGCGCTCACCGAGACGAAGGATGTCGGGTCGAGTACCGAGTATTGGCGAGGACGCGTGTTCGCCGGCTCTGAGTCGGTCTTCGTCTACGCGGGGCAATACCAGCCGGAAGCGATGGAGTTCCTCCAGCAGGCGGTCACGCCGTCGTACGTTGCCGTGGTCGGAAAGCTTCGATCCTACGAGGCGGGTGACCGCGTGAACGTGGCCATCGAACCCGAAACGATTGCAACCGTCGACGAAACGACCCGCAAGGCGTGGTTGGCTGAGGCGGTCGAACACACGACGGCGCGGATGGCGGCGTTCGAGCGGGGAGCGGCACAGGCGGCAGCGGCAACCGAGTACTACGGCGATGATCTCGGCCAGATTGAGCACGCCCTCACCGATGCGATGACGGAGCTGGGGATGGATGCTGAGAGCCCGTAGCCCGCGCTAGTGGGCGTTCGGGATACCGGACCGGTAGACCGAAAACGCTGTTACCTCCGCGTCTCCCAAATTGTCTCATCGTGTCTGAGTGATGGTCTCGTACTGCGGGCAGAGGCGTGGTTCATCGGCACCATCCCGAAGGCATATCACCAATAGCCACAATGTAGTTAGTATGAGCCAGGCCCGTAACCCCGACGATGCTGGCGCGGTTTCTCTCACCCTTGAGGGCGAGTGGTACGTCGCTCGCGACGAGGAAACGGGCGTCGCGAGCCAGGGGAAAACGCGGGCCGAAGCCCTCGCAAACCTCGCCGAGGCACTCGAACTTCACGAACGGCCAGTCTCCGAGGACGAAGATGTCGATGAACCGTCGACTGCGCCTTGGTTGTAGCTGTTTAGTGCGCCGAACAGCGGGTATTTTTACAGCCGCTCCCGAATCTTACTATCAGTGGCGCGGCGAACCTACTCCGGACAGGAGATCGTGAAAGCGCTCGGGAAGTGGCGTTTCCGAAAAGTCGATCAAACCGGGAGCCACGTCAAACTCCGCTATCAAGATCCGAATACGAACGAGAAGCGGACGGTATCGGTTCCGCTGCACGACGAACTCGCGACGGGGACGTTGAAAAGTATCGCCGAGCAGGCTGGTGCCGAAGATTTCCAAGCATTCCTTAATGCGATAGAGGAATTGGTCTAACGCATCTTTCGTGTTCGGCTCGTTAAGGCCCTCAGTAGAGTCTGAAGGCCACCATTTAATTTCGCGGTTACAAACGAGCGGGGGAACGCAGGTACGTCACGCTCGGAAAGAACCTTCGCAACTGGTAGTGTCTCGTTGCCCTCGTAGATGAGTACATATTCGCTCGTCGCGTGGGGACGGTCGTCGACCAGTAGGTTCAGGGATCTATGGAGCTCCTTCAAGGGATTCAGATCGCTTGGCTCCCACGATAGCACTCTGTCGATCCTCCGAACAGTGCCGACGCGTAGCCGCTCACCCCCCATACCACCAATGACTCCCACATCGAACACGGATTGGTACGAAGTGTCCTTCTCGGTCCCGTGGATCGTTCACGGGGCTGCTACTGCACAAGACGCAATTAACATCGCCGTCGCCGAACTCGGCAAGCGCGTCGCCGAGGTTGATGGTCCGATTCGGCACGCCGATATCTCGATGCAGTCCGTTCCCTGCAACGCGTGTGGGAACGAGATGGACGTTGCAACGGTCGTCTCGGGGGAAGCTCTCGTCGGTCTGCTCCTCACCGTCGAAGTGCAGTCACGTTCTCCAGAGAAAAGCGGGCTCGTGGGGCAACGCGAACTCGGCCCGCTCCTTCCAGATACTCCCCTCCGACTCGTTCAGACGCCGCGATGACCGACGACGGTGGACAGGCGCGCTGTTGCTTGAGAACTTCAGCAAACGCGAAGTTCTCGCGAACCGTCGTGATTCGAACCAATGGTTGCTGACTGATCTCGGTATCGGAGACAAACACGACGTAACCGGGGCCGACTCTGGCGATTCCGTCACCCTTGTCTCCGACATCCTCAATCTGGAGACGGCGCTCCTCGCCCTCTGCCACTGGCGGTTGATCAGGACGCTCTTCGGGCGAAACCGACGGATCGGTACTTCCCGACGACGTTGGATCGGCCGACTGCGATGTCTCCGAGTCGAGCGCGCTGTGCGTAGACCGTTCGAGATCGGGCTTTTGCTCCGCCGTCTTCGGAGTTCCTGCGGGCGTAGTTCCGGGGACTGTCGCCGGGCAGGGATACAATCCCACGCGATAAGTTTCACCGGCATCGAGTGTTCCGAGTTTGACTTCCTGTTTTGGAATCGTGACAACGTAGTCTCCGCCTCTGTCCTCGACGCGAGCGGTACACAGGCACAACGGATGGACGAATCCATTAGTGACCTCATTCACGTTCTCCGTCTATTTTATCGGTCTTTTCCCTGTTTCGCTGATTTCAAAGAAACCGACCGATAGAAGGATTGAGGGCTGCGCCGACCAGGATTTGAACCCGGACCCTGAACTTGGAGGCGACAACTTCCAAAGATATGATAATTGCCGTCGCAGGAAATTATTCCAAGCTCGTGACCCTGAACTGAAATGTGGCCGGCCATCCTGGCTTTTCTCTCCCGTGATCCTCCGAAGTAACGGGTGTAATCTTGCATTCGCATAATTCTAGTCGGTCTTTATAAAAACTCGCGAACTAAACCTTCGAGCCGCGTCAACCATATAATATCAGTTATTTGATTAGTCCCCAGAAGGTAGAATACGCATTCGAAGCGACCAGTCTCATCTATGTGATATCCTTGACCGCACGAATCGTCGAAAGTAATACCAGCCACTGATTGGATACCACATTACTATGGCGTCGATACCGTCGCAGCTACGCGTGACTCTCGGTCGTGTGTATCGAGGTTTACAACGGGAGGTGTCGGACTTTCACCGATGGCTGGAGGAGACTCAGAACTTCATTCACGTCTCGCTCTTTCTGTTCATCCCGCTGTTGATCGGCCTCGTCACCTACATTTCGAACACCGTCGACCTACTTCCGTTCTTGCTGTTCCCACCGTTGGCGTCGGGAACCCACACTCTGTTCGCCCATCCGGAATCGAAGTACGCGTCCCCTCGGCGGTTCGTCGGTGGGATGACTGCGGGAGCGGTCTGTGGGTGGATCGCGCTCGAAGTTGCCGCCAGATACTGGTATCACGTTCCCCCCGAAACGTTCCACGTGCATCCGGGCGCTGCTGCGTTCGGCGTCCTCCTCACGAGTGCCGTGACGTGGCTCGCCGATCTCGAAGAATCACAGGCGTTCTCGACGGCGTTACTCGTACTCGTCCCGGGCGTGACTCAGGTGGTCTACGTCGTGAGCGTGTTCGTTTCCTCGACGCTCGTCGCGGGCGTATTCACGCTCTGGCGGCGCACGGCCTACGAGCGACGGGCCGATTATCTCTATCAGACCACCCGCGGCGACGATAACGTCCTCGTACCGATGCGTGGCGAGACGGCGGAGGCGGTCGCCGCGTTCGGCGCTCGACTCGCATCCGCTCACGAGACGGGGAAAATCGTCCTTCTCGATGTGGTGGCGACCGAACTCGACGGAGAGACCGTCGTGGCGGCAGAAGATGGAAACAACGTCCGGTTAGAGGAACCGACGACGGCGAGTCCCGAGGAACTTCCTGCATCGGTACAGGAGACGGTCGACCGACTCCAGTCTCGGGCCGGAGAGCTCTCCGAGCGCTTCGATGTTCCGTGTGAAATCGTGGTCACGGGCGAGCCGAACGACGCCCAACTGGCCATACAGACCGCCCACGATATGCACTGTGATCTGATCGTCGCTCCCTACGAGTCGAACAGCGGCAGGCTCTCACGGTTCGTTCGGGAGCTGTTCGCGTCGAGGCTGGACGTGGTCGCCGTTCGCACCGATGGTAGCAGAAACAAGTGGCGGCGCATCTTAGCCCCTGTCAAGTATCCCGGTGACGTCGCTCACGCGATACTCGACTTTGCTGACCGACTCGCTAGCGACGATGGCCGTGTTGCTGTTTGTCACTGTATCGACAGTGAACGGGAGCGGCGCGACGCCGAGGAGATGGTCGCGAACCTGGCGGAGACGTTCGAAGGAGCGTTCGAAACCCGCGTAACGAAAGTCCCGATCACGGAGTTTCTCTCCTCGAACGCGGCCAACTACGACCTCACAGTCGTGGGGTCGAGTTCCGAACGAACCAGAGTTTCCCGGTTCATCGATCCGCCGACGTTTCAGGAACTCGACGACATCGACTGCGACGTGGCCATCGTCCATCGCGGCTAACTCGGCGTCACATTCACACCCTCTGAGTTCGCTGTATACGGATACACTGAGTAAGAGGTTCCGGACGGATTATAGGAGTAGAGCGGTTAGTACGAGTATGCCCTACCGCGTCGACGAGATCGACAAGCGGATTCTCTACTACCTCACCGCAGACGCACGGGACACCTCGGCACCCATGATCGCCGAGGAGATGGACGTGACGGCCGGGACGATCCGAAACCGGATCAACCAGTTAGAGGAACACGGACTGATTACGGGGTACCACGCCAACGTCGAGTACGAACGTGTTGAGGATCGACTGGTGAATCTCTACATCTGTACCGCACCGGTTGCCGACCGGGGACGGTTGGCCAAACAGGTCTTGACCATCACTGGCGTCGTGAACGTGCGACAACTTATGGCCGGTCGGCGGAACCTGCACGTGACCGGTGTGGGCACCGACACGCAGTCACTGTCGCGGATTGCGAGTGACATTTCGGATCTCGGCCTCGAAATCGAAGAGGAGAGCATCCTCCAGTGGGAAGCGACCCAGCCCTACGAACCGTTCGGCCCCGAGAACGGGAGTGCAGGGTCGTCGATTGCCGATTTCGTGAGTCTCACTGGCGGCGCAGAAGTGATCGAAGTCTCCGTCGCCGGACACGCGGCTATCGCGGGAAAGACGCTTTCGGAGGCCGACGACGACGGGACGTTGCCGAGCGAAAGTCTCGTCGTGGGCATCGAACGCGACGACGAAGTGCTGACGCCGAAAGGCGACACCGAAATCCTGCCCGGCGACATCGTTACGCTCTTTTTACCGGAGGAAGCGTCGGCAGCAGTCCTGGACGCGTTTTCGGGATCGAAAGAGCCCGTCGCGTAACAGCGGCTGCGGATCCGTTATCGACGATTCTCAGCGTTACGTCCGCTGATTTCTGAACCAGTGCGTTATGCGGGAGGTGATCCCCAGGTAGCGTTTCGCCATGATGACCGTTCCCGACGCACGCTGGCCGACGGTTTCGGGGATCGCGCCGAAGACGAGTTGCTGGAGCAGTCCTTCCCGCGATGCACCGATCACCGTGAGGTCGTAGTCGTCGGTGTAGTCGACGATGGCCTCTGCCACGCGTTCGTCTTCGATGATGTCCGTCGACGTGTCGACGCCCTCCAGTAGCTCGGTCGTCGAGTCCAGCATCGACTGGGCGTCTGTCGAATCCGTCTCGGCGGGGTCGGCCACGTAGACGACTCGCACGTGCGCGTCGTTCACGCGGGCGATTGCCCGCGCCGTCTCGGCGGCGAATTCGGCGTGTGGGCCGCCTGCGGTCGGGACGAGGATCGAACCGACCTCGCCGTCGGCCCCGATTCGTTCGACGAGTACGTCGCAGTGAGCGTCGGTCACGACCGTATCGACGTTGCTCCCGAGAACGTAGTCGCGTCGACGACCACGACCGCGCCAGCCCATCAACACGAGGTCGGCCTCGTCCTGTTCGATGGTGTTCAGTATCGCCTTGGCGACGTCGTGGCCGATGCGAATCTTCCCGCTGACCGGAACGTCTGGACGCTCTTTCTCGGAGAATTCGATAGCGCGATCTAACACTTCTCGCTCCTCGGAGACGAACTTCCGACCTTCGTCGAGTGGCGTCTGCTGGGGGACTGTCACGACGCTCATGACCTCGATCTCCGCGTTCCGATCTTCGGCGAGGTCGAACGCAGTACGCATCAACTGCTCGACACTTTCGGGATTGGCGATCGGCACCAAGATCCGTTGCTCGCGGTCGGAGGGAGGTGTTTCCTCGGTTGCGACCGTCGGCGTCTCCTCTTCGAGTTTCTCCTTTTCCTTGGGTTTGGAGTAGCCGTAGTAGACGAGGATTCCCAGCCCCATCCAGATTGCCGTCGTCACGAGCGCGATGAATCCGTGCGAATCCGGACCGAGTCCGACCTCCATCCCGAGGGCGCTCAGCAGGAACGGCGTCAACAGGAACTGGAGCACGATACCGATCAGCGGCGGCCACGGCATGTAGGGAACCTCGAAGGTGCGGGGCAGGTCGGGGTGGGTCTTGCGCATCTTGATGACCGTCCAGTTGACCTGGACGAACAGGAGGATGAACATGATGTCCGCCGACGCAGCGACCGATTCGATGGGGAGAGTCACCGCCATGCCGGCGATGATGACGGCCGACAGCAGAATCGCCCAGTGGGGCGTCCGTTTCTCCTCGTGCACCGCCGAGAACAGTTCGGGGAGCGCCCGGTCGCGACCCATCGCGAACGAGACGCGCGACGAGGAGTAAACGGTCGCGTTCAGCGCGCTCATCGTCGCCGTCAGCCCAGCGATCAGGAGTAGAGGAACCCCGTAGGGAACGAACTGGCCGGCGGCCTCGATGATGCCGAGTTCGCCGAGTCCGCCGAGCAACGCCCACGTCGGCACCGTCGCCGGGGTGCCCGTGACGCCACTGGCCTGTTCGATGAGTTCGGCCGTCGGACTGATCCCGCCGAGGGCAGCGAACGCCACCAGCACGTAGATGGGGACGACGATAGCCAGCGAGTAGAAGACGGCCTTCGGGACGTTCTCCCCCGGATTGACGACCTCCTCGCCGGACTGGACGATGATCTCGTAGCCCTCGAACGCGATGTAGGTGAAGCCCACCGCGCCGACGACGCCGATGATTCCGTTCGGTGCGAAACTCGGGCTATTGAGGAATTTCGAGGGCCAGTTCGGGGTGTTGAGCGTCGCGAGGATGCCGAAAGCGACGAAGACGCCCAGAATGACCACCTTGATGAAGGTCACGACGACACCGGCCTTACCGGTCTCTTCGGCACCGCGGTAGTTGATGTAGGCGAACAGCGCCACCATCAGCGTCGCCAGAATCTTCTCGGTGAGGAGACGGTCGAGGAAGCCGAAGAACACGAATTCGCGTGTGAGACTCGTTCCGAAGACGACGAATTCGGTCAGGAAGACGCCGAACGTCACTGCGTACAGCGAGCAGGCGACGGCGTGAGCGGACCAGCTCATCCAGCCGGCGTAGAAGCCGTTCGGATCGACGAGCGCTTCCTTGACCCAGAGATAGCCGCCCCCGGCCTCCGGAAACGCCGCGCCGAGTTCCGCGTAGGACACCGCGGTGAACAGCGCGACGAAGCCGTTGAGTATGAACGCGATGGTGAGGGCCGGGCCGGCCAGTCCGGCCGCGAAGCCGGTCAGCGCGAAGACGCCCGCGCCGATCATCGCCCCGACACCGATGAACGTGATGTCAAAGAGGCTCATGTCGCGGGACAGTTCGGTTTCGACCTCGCCTGTACCGCTGCCACCGCCGTTCTCGCTCGACGGCTCACTCATCGCCGGATGCTCCGTTGCTGGTGAATGTCTCCGTCGTCGTGACTGTGCGTAGCCACCGTGCGATACACCACTCCGCTCCTCCTGATCTCATTAGTTCGTAACATACTTGATCGTCACCGGCAGCGTGTACCGAACTACCGAACCACCGAACCCGACACCAAGCGCACTGAACAGAATGACGAGCGAGCGATCCATCTCGTCGCCCCTCGTCAGTTGGGCGAGGAAGAAGAGGCCGCCACTCATAACGGTGATCGAGAACCCGATGGCTGCCAGCCGTTCGTTCAGTATCGGATCGTGAGCGAGGCTCAGTACTGGGTACGCCTGTATCGTGTATCCGCTGATGAGCAGTGCCGCCCCAATAGTCACGTATCCGGCGAGCGTGGCCCCCGAGATTACAGTTCCTGCCTCTCCGAATCGGACCGCGTGCCCGAGTAGTCGCTCTGGATCGGCCGTCATACCTGGAATCCGAGGCTGTCGCTCTTGCGGGCGGTAAGGACGATGTTCTCAGCATCGTCGCTCACTTCGTCGGGAATCGATTCGGTGATCAGTTTCTGAAGGCGACCTGTCTGGGGCTTCCCCAATACGGTCACGTCGTAGTAACGGGTCTGCTCGACGATCGCCGTAGCGACGCCGGACCCTTCCAAGTGCCAGGTATCGACGTCGATATCCTCCGGGAGGCGGTTTCGAGCCTCCTGAAACAGTCGTTCGGCGTGTGCTTTGGTCTCCGTGTCAACCTGCTCCGAGACGTGAAAGAGTTCCACGACGGCATCTGCGCCACGGGCGAGAGCGCCAGCGATCACGACTGCCAATTCGGAATGCGGCCCCTCGGAGAGGGGCACTAGGATCGATCCGATTCGATGCTCGTCTTGACGGTGCGAGACGGTCACGGAGTCACAGGAGACCTGGCCTCCAATACGGTCGGACACGTCGCCTCGGAATAGGTCCATGAAGGAGGTCGGTGCGTGCTCGTCGACGACCAGCAGATCGATGTCGTGCGATCTGGCGAACGTCGTCACCGTCTGAATGGGCGCTTCGTTTTCTTCGAGCAGGACTGTTGCCTCGACGTCATGAGCAGGATCGAGATGTATGTCGAGGAGTTCCGATCCGATAGCTTGAGACTCGTCGAGAACCGCACTCACGTCATCGACGAGGTCGAGGAGTATCAGTTCGGCGTCCGACCCGTCGGCGAGATCGAGCGCAATCTCGAACGTCTGGTCGCTGTAGGTGTCGAAGATCGGATAGAGGATCTGTTGTCGGGACGGGGGAGTATCTGCGCCCCCGCGTCGTTCGACGATAGTCTCGGGATCCATAGAGGACTCACGGATAGACGGATTGTGTAGGGCGGAATAAAAACGGTTCGAATTTTTCGAGAGAAAAATATAGACGGCGTATTTTTTCTCACGCAGAATATGTCCCCCGGTAGTGGATTTGTCTCGGCCTGCAGATTGAGTCCACGATTAGAATCTTGACCAAATCATTTTCAAATAACAATTTAATAATATATTTCCTTGAATCGCCAACACGGTAGTGACGCAACCCCATTTTGTCCAGTGCGTCCTTCCGTTCCTCGGCTGATGGGCGAACGAAACGAAGCGTGCTCCGCATAGATTTGTGGCGAAGCTGTGCGGTGGCACCACCAATACCCATTTCTCGACCGACGCAGTGACGGATCGAGTACCACGACAGGTTCCGGTTCGATCGGTCGATTCCGGCATCGTCCAGTAGCTTTCGAAACCGGCGATTCAACGACTTGCTTCCGTATCGATTCCAGTACCAAGTCAACCAGAGATGCTCCGAATCGTCGTACCGTTCGTACTGAATCCGCTCTTTCAATCAGTTCTCCAAGATCCTCACTGCTCGGTCACGCAGGTCGACGTTCATCCGTGCTTCAACGAGGATCGAGAAAAGATCCAAACTGCCTCTCACACATCCAGACGAGCGTTCTACCCGAGGGGGGTTACCCCACACGATCCTCTAGTTGCTCCGACCGACGAAGTTGCTGAAACCCCTCGAGCAATCACACCACACCTCTTCTCGATAGCAGTTACCCAGTCAGACAGTTATAAGTAGTTGCACAAAATCAGACAGTGCCGACGCAGAGAAACGAGATATTAGCGGCTGTATCAACGTCATCCTTAGAGTCGAGACGGCCATTTTTCGGATCTGCCGTATCCGATTTCCTTACTGGAGGGATTTCTGAGGTTGTCGACGGGCTAGAATACAGCCCTACCAGATCAGTTTCATCCAAGACGAGTGATCCACGTCATGAAAAGGGGGTCTAGAGTTCTGAGTCTCAGAGAGAGACTCGCCGTGCTACGGGTCGCTACCAGTCGTCGGCTTCATCGTCACAGAGATGCGAGGAGGAAGCCCACGGCTTCAGCCGTGGGAGGAATCAGACAACCCACTCCACCACCCATGAGCGAAGGCCCCCGACTCTCCAACGCCAGTTGTGAAGTTTATAAGACAACGAGTCGTACGTGAGATTACAGATGGAGGTCAAACGCACTATTCCAGTCAAACTCTCGGTTCCAGACGACCGAGAGGACGACCTCCATCAGACAATCGACCAGTTCAACCACGCCTGTAACTACACCGTTGAACACGGCAAGAACGACGACGGCTACCTCATCCTCAACAAGTCAACCATACACGACAAAGTGTACCACGGCTTGCGAGATGAGACCTGCCTGCCCGCTAACCTCTGTGTTCGTGCATACTCCAAAGCCGTCGAAGCGATGAGATCCACCGTTACAGACTGGAAGAAGGGTAACAGCCGACCACTCCCGCAATTCAACAAACCGTCCGCCGTGTACGACAAGCGGACATTGACGATTAAGGATAGGTCAGCCACTCTTTCGACTATCGACGGACGAGTCGCCGTTGAATACGTTCTCGGGGACTACCAGAAGTCCTACCTCGATGATGACGACTACGAAAAGCGGATGGGGACACTCCACTACCGCGAGAACGAAGATGCGTTCTATCTCCATATCGTCATCAAGAGAGAGGTCGAAGAACACGACGGTGACAAGGTTCTGGGCGTGGACCTGAACTTGAAGAACGTCGCCGTGACCAGCACAGGGTCGTTCTATGACGGTGGCGAACTGTTGTGGGGTCAGAATCACTACTTCCGCGGGCGTCGAAGCCTTCAGCACAAAGGCACTCGCTCCGCCAAGCAGGTACTCCGGCGACTGTCGGGGCGAGAAACCCGCTTCGTGCTGAACCGCCTGCACACCATTTCTCGACGCATCGTTGAGGAAGCCGACGCCCACGACTGTTCGTACATCGCCGTCGAACGCTTGACTCACATCCGTGAGCGGATGGACAATAGGAACGACCAGGTGAAGCGTCAAATGCACAATTGGGCGTTCCGCGAGTTGCAGGAGATGCTCACGTACAAGGCAAGCGAATATGGGATTTGTGTCGAACAGATTCCGCCTGCGTTTACTTCTCAAACCTGCTCAAAGTGCGGGCATCAGTCCAGCACGAGTCGTAACTCGGACCGATGGTTCGAGTGTACCAATTGTGGTTACTCAGTTGATGGCGACTACAACGCTTCCAAGAACATCGGGTTCAAGTTGCTAACTTTACCAGAGGGCAGACGTCCCTCTGGGTTGGGCGACGGTCATCTCGCCCTCAAGTCCGGGACGTTGAATGGGAACGGCGAGTACACTGCCTACGACGCTACGTCGGCAGACCGGGAGTCCACGGACAAGCCCACGACTTCAGTCGTGGGTCGATGACACCATCACCGAACACCGTCCATACGATTGCTCTGGCCACCGGTCGGTCGCTCAATAATCGTGAGCGTACTGTCTCGGCGTGTCTCGAACGTCGGGTTGCCGTCGTACCATCGCTTCATGACATCCTGTCCCGAGACTCAATAGCAGTTTATCAGACCCAATAGGGTGCAGTCTATGTCCGATCAGCCACCCCCCGACGGACCGACGACCCGCGAACGCCTCGAAATGCACCTCGCACAGGCGATCACCCGTGCCCAGTCCCCCGACGTTCGGCGTCATCTAGAAGCAGCACTGGTGGAGTGTCGCCAGCTCCCGCCGACGCCACTGTTTGAGTGTCCCCTCTGTGGTCGCGTCGGGCTTCCTGAACGGATCCACGAACACTACTGTTCAGAAACTCGTGATGAAGGCTAATCTGTGACCGGCCCTACGAGTTCCGCTACAGCCCGATTTTATCACTCTCAAGAGAGTGCGGGATGTTCGAATTGAAATACCAAGACAGGTGGAAACGACGGTGCCGATGATCCGAACCAACGAGTTCGTTGTCATGCCGGAGACCGATCAAGATCGAGAACTCCTGTATCGGCTGCTGGACGGGGCTGCAAGCCTCTGGAATCAACTTACGTTCGCCCGCCGACAGCAGTTCTTCGACGGCGAGGATATCTGGGCAGCAGATCGATTCTACGACGAGTACAAAGGGCTACTCGGGTCGGCAACGGCAGAAACGATGGCTCGTGTCAACGACCGAGCATGGCGTGCATTCTTTTCCAGGCGCGGACGTGATTCGTCCGCTCAACCCCCCGGTTACTGGGGAAACGAAGAGGACGGTCGGGACCTCCGACTCTTTCTCCGAAATCGAGCGTATTCGCTCCAGTGGGGTCAGTACTCCCGAATCGAGTTCACCGTCGGGAGAGAGATCAAACCTGAGTACGGCCTGACCCCTAACGAGCGCCCACGTGTCCCCATCCACGGCAACCCGAAGTGGAAGGGAACACAGGGCGAGCTCCAGATCGTCTACGACGACCTGACAAACGGGTTCCGAGCCTACCAGTCCGTGACCGTCGATCCCAAGCTGGAACGTAGCTCGAACGGTGGCGAGGCAGCCGCGCTAGATGTCGGGGCGGTCAATCTCGTCGCCTGTGCAACGACCAAAGGCGTTCAGTTCCTGTATGACGGAACCCGGCCGTGGGAGCAGTTCGAGGCAACCTCCAACGCGATCGCCCAAGCACAATCGAAGCTCCCCGAAGGCGAGCACACCAGCAAACGGATCAATCGGCTCTATCGCCGGCGGAGTAGCCGTCGTGACCACTGTGTCGACGCTCTCCTTCGAGATCTCGTCGAGCGAGTCATCGACGACGGGATCCAAACGATCTATGTCGGTGATCTTACTGGGGTTGTTCGCCGAACACCGTGGAAGAGTACAAATCGAAAGCTCACGGAGTTCTGGGCGAATCGTCGCTTTACCGACCGTCTCGGGCACCTGTGTGACGAACACGGAATCGAGTTGGTGACCGTCCAGGAGTTCGACTCCTCACAGGAGTGTCCGGACTGTGGAACAGTCGAGGGGACGACCCGTGACCGCGACCGTCTCAGGTGTCGGTGTGGGTATGAGGGTCACGCAGACCTGACCGCCGCTCGGACGCTACTGAGTCGAGAAATAGGGAAGCTACCACGGCCGATGGCCCGGCCCGTGCGGTTCCAGTGGGACAATCATCGCTGGCGTTCAACCACAGACGCCACGGCTTGACATCCTCCCCGCCCTGAAGGGCGAGGATTCCCGCGTTGGGATATTGTGGTTTACGACGTGACCTGTTCTTGAGGTGCGAACGCACCAGTTTCCTTGTCAAACAGAAACGTCGATGGCTGTGCCAACCAGCCGTTACTCCTATCCTCTGAACGAAGACTCGGAGATACTTTCTGTCGAATGTTCTCAGCACCGTTCACATCTGCGTTCGCCACCGTCCCACACTCGTCACAGACGTACAACCCGCGCTCAACACGGTTCGCCTTTCGCTTCTGACCACAACACCAACACGACTTCGATGTATCGCACTCAGACACGTCATTGACCGCGATTCTTTCCATCTCGGCCTTGTATTCGAGCAGGTCGGTGAAGCGGTCGAACGCCCACGAGTGCAGGTCAAGATTGCCATGCTTGCCCCAGTTCTTCGACTCGCCGTTCTCTTCCTCATCACGGATGCCAGAGAGGTCGCCAACCACAATCGTTCCAACACCCTCCTCAACACATCGCTGGACGATGTGCTTGGAGAGCGTGTGGAAGTAGTGGGTGCGCCGTCGAGACTTCTTCTGATTTAACCGCGTGGCTTGCTCGGAATCGGAGTTGTCACAGCGAGCAATCCGCTTGCTGAAGAAGTAGTCGTCTTGCTTCAGACAGTTCAGCGGGTACAGCTCACCGTGGCCGTCTTCGTAGGCGAGGGCAGCGAAGTTGTTGATGCCGAGATCAACACCAACCGTCTTCTGACCGGGTGCCTCTGACACTTCGATTTCGACTTTGCACACGAAGTGCAGTTCCCACTCGCTTCCCGTCCAAACTGCCCGCGCCTGCTGGACGCTCTCCACGGTGGAGAGGTCAACGTCGGGCCGAGTCTGGTACTCGCAGAGGATGAAGTCCGACCGGTTGTCTTTGAGGTTCGAGCCTTTTGAGAGTCGGACTCTCTCGTACTCGGTGTCGAGTTTGAAGCCAGCGGCTTTGAACGTCACCGTACTTCGTGGGTGGTCGTCGCCGTGTTTGCGGTACTTCGGCGGGTTCGCTCGTGTATCTCTGTTGCGTCGTTTGCCGTACCAGCCGTTGAACGCCTCAGCGAGTTCTTGAAGGACTCGCTGACTTGACTGAGAATGCAGGTCATCGTAGCGTTCGTGCGACTTGAGGTACGAGGTGAGTTCGTTGTGTCCGGGCATGTGGCCGATCTCAGACCACACTCGGTCACAGACCCACCGTCCGACGTTCCAGAGTTTTGACGCTGAGAACCCGAGGGCGTCGAGGTCGTCTTGTACCTGTGGCTGGTTCCGGATGGAAGCAGTGTAGGTGCGAGTGACGACCTGTTCCGCCATACATAACCTATGTAGGTATAGTTACTTGAAGGCGTGGATTGGAGCGTGGAATATCCTGCCGTGCCATCGAACGGTGGTTGGTGTCGGGGTTGTCGGATTCATCCCCGCGCTAAAGCACGGGGCTTTCTCCTCGCACTTCCGTAAGTCGCCGGCGTGGGGCCGTCTCATCGTTGGGATCTGCATCTCTCTAACGCAGTGGGAGTCAAAGATCGCAAACTTCATTTCATCAAGATGATCGAATTAAGTGTCTATTTCTTATTCTTTCTGTGAATGTGCTAAGAGCTATGGTGTCTTAGACCGCCCTCGGACCTGATTCGAAAAGAAATTAGAGTTCTGAGTCCTGACGGACTCGCTGTACTACGGTTCGCTACGGATCTTCAACTCTGTCATCATCACCTCACCGAACACCACTTCTACGCTCGTTCGAAGCATCGCTCACTCGCTCGATGATCGTCAGGGTACTGTCTCGACGGGTCTCGAACGTCGGATCACCGTTGTACCAGCGTTTGATCACATCCTCACATCGAACGACATCGCCTTCGTGCAGCTCTGGGTGGCGGTGAGCTTTGATCAACGTCCGTCCGTCATCGGTTGGGTCGGGCGTTGGCCGGGTTTCATCCCACTCGCTCTTTCGCCAGATTGCAAACTTCATCACGCCAGTGTGGTCCTGAAGCAGACCAGCCTGCTTGATCGCAGGATGGGTGTTCTCGAACAATCGGAGGATCGTCCCCTGGGTCGAGAATCGCCCACGGGTTGCGTCGACTGGCGTGTACCGGACGTTGCCGACCGTCAGGACGTTCCGTGGGTCGGTTGCTTCGGCATCGGCCTGGCGGAGCAGCGCCTGGGTCGGCTCGGCGCCATCACGGAGGCGGTTCGCAAGCGCGATCGCCAGCGTCAACCGTGATTTGCGTATCTCGACTACTCGGTCGAACTCGTCGCTCAGCAGTCGGTCTACCATTCGGGAGACCTGGTCGTGCTGCTCGGCGGTGAGTTCGGTGAGCGGTCGAACCCGCGTGCGATAGCGCTCGGCTTGGCGCGTTGCTCGCGTGGCTGCGAGTTCGGCGCTGGCTGGCCTGGCTGCCGCGTACTCGTCGTACCGATTGGCCAGCCACTTCGCGTGTCCCACGAGTTCGACGTCACCTGCTTCCATTTCCGGATCGGTCCGGGCAGTCAGGATTCCGTCAGTGACGCGGCGTCTCTCGGCGGCGACGGCAAGGGAATACTCGATCGATTCGAGTGAACTCCGCGCGAACTGCTCGGGCTCTGCGAACAGCTCACCGAGTGGCGTGAGTCGCCCATCGGGCGTCTGCACCTCCAACTCGGCCGTCGGGACTCCCTCGGTCGCATCTTCGGGCGTCGGGTCAGTCGGGATGTCGAGTGCGCGGAGTCGGCGCAGGCGTGCCTGTTCGGCGGCCGGCAACGTCTCCAGCAGCTCGTGATCGATACCGCTGTCTCTGTCCAGTGACCGAGCGCGAGCGGGCAGCACCGAGGCGAGTCGGCTCCGGGCAGGCCCCTGCGTCGTCGCGGATGCCGTTCGGGGCATCGTCGGCTCGAGGCCACTCGCAACGCCAATCATGCGCTCACCACTCGGGTCGACGAGCGTCGGGCCCGCCGTGTGGTCGTACTCAATCGCGAACGTTGCGCATTGCTCACCGGACTGTTCGGCGAACAGGAAGCTGGCGTTCGTGCCAGTCGCTGCGGCGATATCTCCAGCCCTGTCAGGGTTGTAGAGCGTGTCGCCGGGCGTCCAGTTGGCGTCGATGCGGCTCGCGGCGAGTCGCCCAGTCGGGGCAACCACCGGGTCGCCGTCGGCTGTGTGACCGTAGACGCCGTCGACGGGTTCCGTCCGGGAGCCGTACTCGCCTTTCGAGGCGGTCCGTTCGGTGTATCCCGTCGAATCGGGTGCCGTCCCGTCGGTCGCGGTGCTCGTCGACGACTCGGTGTCGTCTTGGACGAGCGCGTGCAGCAATCCCGAGAGTGCCCGCACCAATGCGGAGCGGTCGTCAACGGAGTCGGCACGCTCGCTGTGCTCCCGGTCGGCCCGGAAGGCTGGGGATGGCGTGTCGGTCGGCCGCGTGAGAGCGGTCGCATCTGTCGTGTTCGGTTCTGTCGTCTCGTTTTGAGTTCCCGATAACTTCTTATCAGGTTGGTTGCTACTGTTCATTGGAATTCTACCAATTCCGTTCGTGAGGCTCTATCCAGCCTCACATTCTACACTGACCAGCGACGCTTAGGTGTATCGTCGATACAGGCCTCTACTCGACAGATTTCGAGCTATCTCCCACACCATCCCCACATCCGCTGAGCGAAAACCGTGCCGAGACAGGTCACTCCGTGAGCAGGGGTACAGAACTTTATCACTCATCAGAGGTGTGCAGATGAGTGAGCCAGTCGCAGCTGGTGGGACCCGATGAAATACAACTACAGGTATCGATTAAACCCGTCCGACGATGTCGCGAAGCGATTGGCCTGGACGCTCGATACCTGCCGGCAGGTGTACAACCACTTTCTCCACCGGCTCAACCGAACCAGTAATACCTCGGCGTACTCGGAAATCACTCACCTGCCGGCCCTGAAAGCGTGTTGGCCCGAGTGGAAGAAAGTTCACTCAAAGGTGCTACAGCGGGTCGTTCAACGGTTGTATCACAATCTCTCGCGGCTGAACGGCCTCAAGCAGAACGGCCACCGCGTTGGCCGGCTCAAATGGAGGAGTCCGCGGGACTACCGGTCATTCACGTACAGCCAGTCCGGCTTCAAACTCAAGAACACGAGTGGTCGGTCAAGACTGTGGCTCTCGAAGATCGGTAACGTTCCCATTGTCCTCCACCGAGATCTCCCCGAAAGCACCGAAATCAAGGAAATCACGGTTAAGCGCGAACCGACCGGGAACTGGTACGCGTGCCTCAGTATCGAGACCCCCCATAATCCACCGTCGAAGCCCGAGCGCCCGGTTCGGGTGGTCGGAATCGACGTGGGGATCCTCAAGTACGTCCACGACACCGATGGTCGAGCCGTGGAATCACTCGATCTCTCCGACGAGCGAGCGCGACTGCGTCACGCACACCACAGGCTGTCTCGCAAGGAATACGGGTCGAACAACTGGGAGTCCCAGCGAACGACGATGGCTCGCCGACAGGCCGACCTGAAGCGAAAGCGCCGCGATTTCCTCCACAAGTTGTCGGCCTATTACGCTCGGGAGTACGACCTCGTGGCGGTTGAGGATCTGGACACGAGAAGTCTCATCGAGTTGCCCTCCACCAGTCGCGCCCGAACGGACGCGGCGTGGGGGACCTTCCTGCGAATGCTCGAACAAAAGTGCGAGCGGGAGGGAACACACTTCATCGAGGTATCCCCGGTGGATACCACCACGGAGTGCTCGAAGTGTGGGGTAAAGACCGACAAGCCCCTCTGGGTGCGTGAGCACGCGTGTCCAGCCTGTGGATTCGAAACCGATCGGGACGCGAACGCGGCACGGAACATACTGAACCGCGCTCTCACCCGAATAGGGATGGGCTGTCCCGAATCAACGCCTGCGGAGACTGCGCTCCCTGTGGAAACTCTCGTTCCTGCAAAGCGCGTCGTCGAAACAGGAAGCCCCGTACGGACCGATGATCGGTAGGTACGGGGCAGAAGTCACCGGAGTTGGTGCTATCATTCATATTCATCGCTGATGTCATGAGGATCGTATAGTTACCCCACAGTGAGCAGCTGTGGCTCGTGTGGGGTAACTATTTTCAGCGGGGTCACAGTGACAATCGTATCGGGTGTTCGAGCGATTGTCGAGGACTCGATTTTGAGCCCGTATACTTACCCGTCGCCTGTATCGTCAGGAACGGCTGTGAGGCCGAGCGTCTGGAAGTCATCGGGGTCGAACGTGAGAATATGCGTCGCGTCGTGTGCCTCAGCCAGCACGCCACTCAGGTGATCGACGAGCGTGATCGTCTGGTCGTCGTACTGTCCGAACCGCTCGCAGGCAGCCTCAAAACGGTCCTCGTCGACGGTCAGGATAGTGAACAACTCTCCGTTGCGGATCGCAGACAGGGCCGTGCTCGCTGCCTCGTGGCTCACGCGCTGGACCAGCAACCGTGTCGTCTCAGCGAGGACATACCGGGACGTGTACACTGGTCGGTAGAGCAAGTCGGCAGTCCGAATCCGCTCGAAGAGTTCGACCGCTCGGTCGTGGAGACCATCGTCCCGGTCGAAGCGGGCGTAGAACGGCCCGGTATCGACGAACAGTGGCGTCGGCTCGATTCCACTCATCGCCACTCAGGAGCCCTCGTCAGAGCCGAGTTTGTCCCGATAGGTGTCCTCAGCGAGGTACTCGTCGACGTTCCGCGAGACATCTGACCGACCACTCGAAAACGTCGATGCTGTAAAGAACGGGTCGTCGGCGTCGACCTCGACATCGGGATCGGTCTCACCATCGTCCGCGACGGCCTCGTCGAGCGCGTCGAGCGCTGCCTCCCGGGTGTTGGCCCGGACGGTGACGCCGCGGGTTTCGTCGCGAGCGCGCCACTGGTCGGCCTCATCGTCGTACGTGAGGCTAATGTCGGTCGCCGTCGGGTCGCCGGTATCCATGCTCATATCAGATCCTGTCCTCTGTGTTCTCGCGCGTTCACGGCCAGGTCTTGCCGCGATCAGTCGGTCGCTGCTCGTATATTCGGCGCATCGGATTAAGTGAGTTGCCCTCCACCAGTCGGTAAACTGGGTGGTCACGACTGAGCTCTGACGAGTTCGAACGATCTCAGCGGCAGAACGCCGAGGAGCGGCGGGCGTTCATCAAGCGCTGGGCCGAGTATGTCCGCACTCACGACGACGAGGAGTGGTCGCGCCAGCAAAACACGCTGATCGACTCCCAACTCGAGACAGCCAACGAGATGGCCCGGCGCGGCGACAACGACCCGATCGCATTCTTCGAAGCTCGCGACGGTCACCGGACGGACCCCGACGAGTAATCGATACGCAACGAAGCTGAGAGTGGCGTGAGGGTTCCGTACCGAGGTCATCGCGGACCCGGTACGATCCAGCGGCGAGCTGATTTATCACCTGCAACGGGATGCGGGGAGTCAACCGACAGTGTCGGTCCCTGTCTAAACCATGTCACTGAGAAACGTCTACGAGCGGACATTCGACGAGGACGTCCCCGCCGCCGAGCGGTCCAGCAGCGGCTGTCCCGAGTGCGGCGGTCTCGTCCACACGAACAGCATCGAGACCGTCTGTGACGACTGCGGGCTCGTCCTTGAGGATCGTCCAATCGACCATGGCCCGGAGTGGTGTGCCTTCGACGACACAGAGCGCATCGAACGCGCGCGGACCGGTCCGGCGCTGACCCCGACCCGCCACGACCGGGGGCTGTCGAGCGAGATTGGCTTCGACCAGACCGACGCCAACGGTACGACGCTGTCGGGCCGAAAGCGGAGTCAGATCGGCCGTCTTCGGCGCGAGCATCGGCGCGGCCGCTGGTCAAGTAAGGCCGAGCAGAACCTCGCCCATGGCCTCGCAGAGGTTCGACGGATCGTCGGCGCACTCGATCTCCCACGGAGCCTCCGCGACCAGGCCTGTCGCCTCTACCGAACTGCTGCCGGCGAGGACCTCATCCGTGGCCGGTCGATCGAGGCGATGGCTGCCGCCAGCGTCTACGCCGCGTGTCGGTGTGCCGGGCTGCCCCGAACGCTCCAGGAAGTCAGCGTGACCTCGGCAGTCTCCCACGAGCGCGTTCAGAACGCATACAGCGTGCTCAACCGGGAGCTCGAACTTCCGACGGTACCGATGGAGCCTCTCGAGTACGTCCCGAGAGTCACCTCAGCACTCGACCTCTCGACGGGGACCCGCCAGCGAGCAGCGGCGCTCGCGAAACAGGCAGTGCGCACCGGTGTCGCGAACGGATACAATCCCGCGGGTGTCGCGGCTGGCTGTGTGTATCAGGCAGCCCGAGAACAGGACGAACGGGTCACCCAAGCAGCGCTCGCCGACGCTGCCGAGGTCACCCCGATGACGGTTCGTGCGCGGTGGAACGAACTCCAGACCATCCTCAACGGTGGAGACGACCAGCCTCGGCGGGGGAACGCGTGACTCCATCAGCGGGTGCGGAAGACACAGCTGGTGGCTCCGAACAGGTTATCGATCTCGAGCGGGCCGGCTGGAGACCGGGAGCGCCCTGCCCGGCGTGCGGTCACGGAAACGTTCACACGATCGTCCGTGCCGGCGTCCTGTTCCGCGACAGCGGGAGCTGGGAACTCGAAGAGATACTGGGGGTGTACGAGGCGTTCTGTCCGAACTGCGACTGGCTCCCGCCCGTCCGTCGAGAGTGAGTCCTGGGTGGCGGTGGCGCGGTCGCGGAGAGCTTCGAGATTGCTATTTAGCGAATGCAAATGAGCGAGGGATCATCGAACGAACGCCTGAACTCGGTCAGTCAGGACTCGTTCGGCTGGTCCCCACACCTGCTATGAGCACTGATTCAGCAAATGCGAGGTGGAGCCCCGACCTCCACGGACGAGCGAAGCGAGTGAGTAGGTCGGGGAGGAACCTGACACGACACAACCCACGTACACCGGCCGACCGACTCCCGAACCTGCAAGTACCGTCGCCCCCTCTCTGAACTATGGACGTGCGTCGAACAGCCGTCGTAAAACTCATTATTTCCGACGAGCCACGCGACGCACTCCACCGAACCAGCGACCAATTCCTGTACTGCGCGAACCGAACTAGCGAATATTGCTGGTCCAACACGTCCTACACCGAGTGCAAAACCAACAAGCGAGAAGTGCGGGACGCACTCTACGCCGAACTCCGAGCGGAGACAGAATTACCAGCACAACTCGTCCAAGCCGCGATTCGTCGCGCCGTTGAAGCCGTCAAAAGCGTTGTCGAGCGCTGGAAGAAGAAACAGCGCGTCTCCTGTCCGACGTTCACCGCTGAGACGATGGACTACGATGCGCGAAGCGCGACCTTCTACCGTACCAACGTGTCGCTCGCAACCGTCGAAGGCCGAGTCGAACCCTCGTTCATCCTCCCGGCAGACAGTCCGACGCCTTACGAGCGGTACGTCCTTTCTGAGGACTACGAGTTCCGTGAGAGCACGCTTCGGTACGACGCGACCACCGACGAGTTCTACCTCCACGTTTCGACTCGGCGAGTAAACGACGAAGACGCAGAGGCTTCGACAGATACCGGGCACTCAGACCAAACAGTCCTCGGTATCGACCTTGGCGTCAATTCGTTGGCCGTCTCCTCTACGGGAACGTTCTGGAAAGGAGACGACTATGACCACTGGTGTCGTGAATTCAAGAAGCGACGTGGTGAGATGCAAAAGCGCGCCACTCAAGCCGGGCACAACGCCTTGCTTCGACTCGGTAAGCGTGAAGCAGCATGGCGGAAACAGTACATCCACACCGTCGCTAACGAGCTTGTCTCGGAGGCCATCGACTACGGCTGCGACGTAATCGTGTTCGAGGACTTGACCGATATTCGAGAGCGGCTTCCGCACGCGACGTGGCACCACATCTGGGCGTTTCGGCGCTTGTTCGAGTACGTCGAGTACAAAGCGCCTGAGCAGGGTGTCTTCGTGGAGCAGGTTGAGCCGAACTACACGAGTCAACGCTGTTCTCGAATGAATTGTGGGTTCACGCACGAAGACAACCGCGACGGAGAACACTTCGAGTGCCAGAAGTGCGGGTACGAAGTGAACGCGGACTACAATGCTGCGAAGAACATCGGTGTGCGGTACGCTCGAAAGCAGATTCATAGACTCCGTTCCTCGCCTACGTCGGGGAGTGGAGACGCACGAGTAGACGTGCGTTTGAATGGTGGGACGTTGAGCGGCGAGAGTCACCAGCCTATTGCTGGCGACTGATTGCCGGGAGTCCACATCAAAGCCCCACCCTCAACGAACCGAGGCGCGGAGCGCCGAGGGAGTAGGGTGAGGTAGTTTACTCTGGACTACTGTAAGAAGCTCGTCCGGACGATCCCGGCGGGGACGCCAGTAACGCTCGACCTCGGCGAGGACTTCCCACTGATCCTCTCCTACGAACTCGCCGACGGCGATGGTGCCATCACCCGGATGCTCGCGCCGCGGATTGAGACCTGACTGCCTCGAACCAAGACGGGGCCCGTACCCGATCGACACCACACCCACAACGATGTCAACCAACTATCGACGATCCACGCATCGTGCCCGGAGGTATCGCGGCGAGCGAACCGTCGGCGGCTGTCTCGTCTACGCCGGCGACGATATCCTCGATAAACACCTGTTCGTCCACCCGGTCTCGCCGGGCGGATTCGACTGGGGACCGGATGCCGATGACGACCGCGCCTGCCAGCTGGCAATCGCCCTGCTCGCTCCGACGTTCGGGCTCGAAGTCGCCGTCGACGACTCTCGGATGCTTAGCGATGAATGCTGGTCAGTAGTCGGCGCATCCGACTCTACACTTAAATACGATGTCGCTTCAGACCGCCCTGCGATGTACCGAGACGTCCCACAGCAGGCCGATCTAGTGTCGATACGGGGCCATCGATTTCCAGAAGCGTACAGATCACGGCTTAGCACGGCCGTCCGGAGGGTGAATGACGGCCCGTGAACGGCTCCGAATGCACCTCGCACAGGCGCTTACCCGGGCAGATTCACCCGACGTTCGAGAGCACATCCGGGCCGCACTCTGCGAGTGGGAGAATCTGCCACCGACCCCGTTGGTCGAGTGTCCCGTCTGTGGCCGAGTCGGGCTTCCCGAGCGTATCGTCTATCACGACTGTGACTCAGAATGAGCCAACCAGTGGCCTCTACATCGGGGGACGGGGGTGAACACGCCGTTCGGAGGGACGTTCCGCCGATTTATCGAATCCAAGAGGGTGCAGGTGACTGAATCGTGAGACGCACGAATACGTTCGTGATCGCACCAGACCTCGACGACGAGGAGTGTCTCCGACGGTTGCTGGATGCGTCAGCGAGCTTCTGGAACGAGTTGACGTACGACCGCCGCCAACGGCTCTTCGCGGGTGATCCCGTCTGGGAGGGGTCGGACTGTGGGGACCGGTATAAGAGCGGCCTCGGTGCCGCGACGGTCCAGACGGTACGGCGCGTGAACGACGAGGCGTGGCGGTCGTTCTTCGAGCGTCGAAAAGAACACTCGACAAGTCCACATCGCACTACTCAATAATGACGGTCCTCATCCATTGCTTTCGGGAGCACGGCTGAAGACATGCCATCCCGTAGATCCGGATGAACTAACGCCACCCTCGTTTTCGACTATCTACGGTTATCGCGTGAGCTATCGCTGGAACGGGTCTCCATCTCAAGACCCTGAGGAAGCTGCGCGAGCGATGCTCCGGGCGGACCTCAACCAACGGCACGTCCGGTACGATGTTCGAGATATCACAGCTAACGGCGATCTTGTCACGGTACGAGTCGCTATCCCTGCATCTGATACAGGAAACCTGACTGCGCCCCAACGGCTGTTCCCAACGGCAGAGGAGATTATATACCTTGATGAAGAGGACGTTGAGGAGGTAGAGTACCAGTGGTGACACTCAAAGGGATACACCACACTGGGGCCTCTATCGTTTTGGGGGAAGCTGGTAGTCCCGGCCGGGCAACGGGGTCCGCACGATGCATTGAGGTTGACCGACCCCAAGGAGAGCAACTCCGGATTAATCATTTCAGCGGTGTCGAAGATGTCGAGACGGGCGATATTGTCGTAATGCCAGATCTACTGCCAGCTATGTGTGGATTAGTCGATGATGCCGACGGATTTGTCGTCTATGATGAAGAGCGACTAACGGGTCGTGGACCGACGTATGCACGACAGTTGGAGATCCCAGCCATCATCAACTGCCCTCAGATTCGTTCTGTCGTTGAGACTGACGATCAGATTACGGTCGATGCTAACGCTCAGTGGATCCTTCGACATGAGTCGTCGTACACCTCCCAACAGAGAAATCAACCATGAACTTGGACAACATAGATCGACGGATACTGAAAGCTGTCGCGAGAGGACAGACTGAAAAGGAGCCGTTTGAGTGCGATATTGAGGGTATCATGTACCAAGATGTCAACGAGAAATTCACAAATGAGGACTTCAACGGAGTCAATCCCGATGCGAGACTTGGGTGGCGATTGTGGCATCTATACGATCAAGGCTATCTAATGAGAGTGTTTGAAGCAAGCAATAGTCCCCACCGATATCGCCTCTCAGAGCAAGGACGCAGCTCACTTTCGGAGACATGCAACTATGACTTGGACCCGTAACCCTGATGATGTCGACAACGTGACGCTCACCATTGAGGATGGGTGGTACGTCGCTCGGGATGAAGAGACGGGTATCACGAGCCAAGGCGAAACACACCCGGAGGCGCTTGCGAATCTAGCCGACGCGCTCGAACTCCACGAGCGGCCCGTCCCCGACGAAGAGGATATTGATCCCTCGTCAGCGCCTTGGTTGTAGCAGATACGTTCGACAATTGGATCTACTCTTGAGTTCCCATATAGTCCGCTCTAGCACAGACTATTGCTGTAGGGGCTTGAGGAACCCATTCTGAAGAGAAGATTGTGAAGTAGCGTTTCCCGAGGGCCGATCAGATGGGAGTCACAGTAAGTTCAGTATAAATCAGAGGTTTGACCACAATATGCTCTTGAACCAGCCACGGACTCTTCGAACGGCCGTCGATCCCGGTCTTCGCGGCTAAATCACGCTCGATCGCGAGCGTCGCGACTGCCACGAGGCAATCCCGCTGGAGGACGTCCAGGTCGTGCCACACCGTGGTTCGACAACGACAGACCCACTGTCGGAGCGCAGCAGATCATCTTCGGGAATGCTGTTACCCCACGTACGGATCTACTGTTCTATTTTGTGGGGTAACAGTCGACAAACCAACGACGATTCTGATGGCTTGCCAGTTGAACGTGATATCGCCAGCAGATAGCTGCATTCGAAGCAGAGACTTCGTGGGGGGCGGCCAAGCGATGAAGTTCAGACGCGATAGATTGGGGTGTTCATCTGGAACATCAAGAGCTAACGGGCGTATGATTTATGCATCGTGTTCCTAGTATCACACTGTATAGCCGGTTGGAGCGATCACGAGGATGTCCATCCAGAAGAAAAGCAATACAGCGTCGTCCGCATGGATGAGTAGAAAGCACCGTCAGATGACGATTTTGCAATCAAGGTCGCCGAAATTGACTCGCTTGAAGAGGCGCCAACGACCGTGGCGGGCCGTGGTGAATCAATTGTGATTCTCGACAAGGACGGAAACACGGTCTCAGTCACCGAAGGGATAGACCATCCAACGGACACGACAACCCGCGACGAAACCGAGTGACTCGGCCAGTTGAGAACCTCGAACGGGCAGCGATAGGGCCCGCCGCTGGTGTCTGTACATACTATCTCTGTGGGGGACTATTCTAGAGATCTATTGGTGCCGATCGATGGAGGATGTCAGCTGTTGCTGCGTTTCCAGCCCTGATTGGAAACGGTTGAGGACTTCTGTTTGGTGCTGTGGGCAGGCCATGAGGGCGACTGCTCCGCTTTGGATCGGAATTACTGGTTGGTGTAAATTGTAGTGTGCGAGCTGGCAGCTGGGACAGCGGATACCTCCAGCCGGTCGATGCTTGATGGTGTCTGCTCTACCAGTCGTCGTGAGTTCGCAGATAGAAACGAACTGGTCGACGTGGTCGCCACAACCGATGATAGGGATGGTAAGCTGGTCCAAAAGCAGGAATGAGACACTGTCATCGTCGTGGCTGTGAAGAGCGGACTCACAGTCCTCACACTGGATGGGTGGATGACCTTGGATGTCGTCAGGAGCCGGCCGAGTAGCATCTACTGGAGGCATACTGAGCGGTTGCGTCGCCATACGGGTAAGTTGTGGGAGCATCGGGAGTCTCTATCGTGTCCCCTAATTTCAAGCAAGCCAAACCTAGCGCGACTCGGATTTTGAAGTCATCACTTGAGACCTGATTCGCCATTATCAATCGGTAAGCCTCATCGAGGTCCGTATCGGAGTACCGCGGTTTGATATCATCTCGAATACAGTCAATCGTGAAATTAGCGGCGTCTAAGTGGGCAATCACATGGGCCTCCACATCGTCAACGTCTCGAATACTATTCACTACTCCAGACGTAGTGTAGTTGATTTTCTTACACGTGACTCAATTTATAATTGGAATTCGTTTCTCAATCTAACAAAAATTGGACGGACATAGATAACTCGGGGATCTGCCTCTCAGCGCTCTCCTAGCACTCCTTCGGGAGATGGTACAGTTCGGGGGCAGCTAGTGTCCTACGCACTTCCAGTGATTCCTCGTAGCCAAATACTGGATCGCCTTTGTAATCTTCACCGAACTGTGTTTCGAATATCAGGTAAATCGCCCGTCCGAATTCAATGAATTGTTTCCTCTGGTCGGTGGCTGGATTTGTGACGAAGTCGTCGACTGACGCACCGAACTCGGGGGCGACACTTTCGATCTGGTAGCCACGATTGTTGTGACAACCGAGGCTGGCTCCTGCTGGTATGCTTTTGTCTTGCTCTCCGTTTTCAACTACCGATAACGCGGAGCCGATTAGTCCCTTTCGGAGTTCTCCATCGTTGAGTAAATCTTGGTCCCGCATTTTCGCTGCTTTCCGGTAATCAAGGGATGTGACAAAATGCTCAGGATACTGTTTTACTGGTCGTCCTTGTGTGCCTCCAATTGTGTAGAAATCCTTGGACAGCGGTTCCCGGTAGACGCTCTCGGTTGGTTCCCGAAGCGTATCGCGTAGATACCACGGGTTGAACGGTGGCCTATTGACGTATCGTACTTGGGCCCCATCGTCGGTTTCGAACATCAGTAGGTACAGCGTTGTCCGCATCTCGCCGAACGTCCCGACCCGTTCTGGTGCGATTGGTGCGCTAACTCCTGTTTCCCGGATAGTTTCTGGCTTCAAGCCATCGTAGTCGCCTGGAACCGGGTGTACCGCCTGAATTGGGGAGAGACTGTATCCGGGAAGCTCGTAGCCGAGTTCCTCTATGGCATATTTTGCAATGTTCGGGACAAGCTGTTCCGGGAAATCAGCCCCTGAGATTTCGTCTTCGGCTGCGATCAATGCTTCCGTGAATGCGACTGGGCCACGTGCCTCGGCGTTCTCATACAGTTCTTGAACTCGTCTGATGATTTTTTCTGGTGTTCCGGAGGTCCCGTCCGTTGGTTGCACCGTCTCACCGGCCATGTAGGCCTCGGCATATTCGATGTCGTTCAATCGAAGCTCTTCCCAATCATCCTGTGTAAGCGTGTTCTCAATCACCTGCCAGTCTGCGGCGTCCGCTGGTGGTTGGTTATGCTCGGCAACAGCGCCGAGTGTTCCAGGCTTGTCCTCGAAGAAGTATCTGAACTGTTGGTCTTCCGGTGGGCCGGTCTGGTCGCTACCTTTGTTATCGGTACTCGAGCAGCCTGCGAGCACGCCACTGATCCCTACGGCTACTCCCGACTGAAATGTAGAGAGGAAATTACGCCGATACATGTGTCACGCTACTCAGTATCCTAAAAAGATTCTTGGGGGCGTATGGTGGGTGCTATAGTTCCATCCAACGCACTTACAGACCGGTTTTCCGCGTTAGAAAGCCTCGGAGTAACCATTAGCGGCTCTTTTCGAATAACCGATCTTGGGACAGTTGCTAATCTCTTTAGGGACGATTTTTAATCATTCTTTGAGGACTGGCTCTGTTTAAATCCTTAGAAACTGATAGGTTCGGCGTGTGAAATACAGAGGTTGAGTGTAGCACGGCAACTTCGTTTGTTTCACCGAAGGTGGTGAGTTCCCTATTTAGGTGTTTACTGACCTTCCTGAGGCGGGTTTTGGATCGATATTCTTGGTTCAGTGTTCGGTGATTGTTGGGGCTTGGCGGCCGGACATATCTTCGATGTCGAGTTTGTGCCAGACAGCTGTGAGTTCGGAGAGTGGCTTATCGAAGACAGTCAGGCTGGCCACTGACGCATATTCGGCAAAGATACCAGCCGCGTCGATTGCGTCTTGTGAATTCTCTGGAATCGGGTGTAGTTGTCCCGTGATGATGACGCTTCGCCAATTATCAACATCGTTCCACTCGTAAGCGACCAGATTCACGCTACTTGACCGTGTTAGTGCCGCCTCTTTCTTGCTGTCGGCGTCCGATACTAACTGGAAGATACACCTGTTGTCTAGCACGTCGTAGCCGAAAGAGATCGGCAAACCGTATGGTTCGTCCCCACCAAATGACAGAACGCCGTGCCCCTGTCGCGTTAGGAACTCGGCGATCTCTTTGTCTGTCATCTCAACACCGTACTCCTGCATAGACGAACGTTGTAAGCACTCCGATGTAGACTCTTTGAACGGGTTGTACTTTCCAGCCGGAGAATTAGCCTTTGATGTTTGATCGTTCGCCTGCGCTAAGCCATTATTTTCAGATGGAACGTCCCGTACTACGTGCCACATTGCCCTGTATTCAGCAAGACCGCCGAAACACATCACTGATTGAGGGTTTCGGTATAGCCAAGAGAGTCGCTCCACAGGAGTCCAACCTCATTGCACTCATATCACTTCAACGCCGGTAATCTCGATGCGGGCCCCACCATCGTCACTCTCGGTTACCGTTATCGTCCACCCATGCGCTTCGGCGATTTGGTTGACGATTCCCAGCCCGAAGCCGGTCCCATCCTCAGACGTGCTGTAGCCAGGCTCCAAGACCTGCTCACGATCTGATTCGGGGATCCCTAACCCATCGTCCGCAACAAAAAAGCCATCCTCGAATTCACCAACAGTCACGGTCACCCCCTCGCCCCCATGTTCGATAGCATTCACAAACAGATTCTCTAGGAGTTGCTGAAGGCGGCTGCGATCGGCTCGAATCGTCCGCGAGGTGGGTACCTGGAGTGTCGCCTCAGCCCCTTCGAAGCCATGACAACAATTCGTGGCGACGGTCTCTAAGCTGACGGGTTCGATATCAGTCACTGATTCGCCTTCGCGGGCCAACGTCAGCAAGTCATCGATCAATGCATCCATCCGATCATGCGCGGCCGCGACGTGATCGAGATGAGGGCTGTCACAGTCATCTCGTGCGGCGTGGAGTCGCCCTTGTGCGACCGACAGTGGGTTCCGGAGATCATGCGGGACGACGCTGGTGAACTCTTCTAAGCGTGCATTCTGGCGTTCCAGTTCCTGTTCACGCTCGCTGCGGGGGGTGATCTCACGAAGGATCCCGGCCGTCCCGCTATACTCGCAGTCCTCGGGAAGTAAGCCAAGATGGTTCTCACAAAGAATCCGACCTCCTCCATGGGTTTGGACCTCCATCTCGAACGTCGCCCGTGTCTCCCTGCTCTCAAGCAGCGACGCAATCAGCTGCTGGCCCGGCTTGACGGCTGCCTCGTCCATGATGATCGAAATGTGTTCACCAAGCAGTGTCGCCTTCTCATAGCCGAGGATTTCGAGTCCGGCCTCGTTGATGAAGGTAAATTTCGAGGTGTGTCGATCCACCGTCTGGCGAGCCAATTTGACGGTGGGTTCACAAATCGGAGCAGATCCGACTTCGGAAGGTCGTCCATCAGGAGACACAGACCGAGAGAACCGATATGACCTCATCCAGAGGTGGTTGGCCGAGCAACCATCCTTCGAATTTCTCTTCGACAGGAGCATGAAGCGTTCGAGAGCAGTCGAGTGGTCATCCCGGCTGTCGCCTGCGGTGCCGAACGCTCTTCGCCCACACTCAAACATGGCTACTGACCAGCACACGCAGCGACGCGAACGGAGCACCGACTCGACGAACGACGGCACTCCAGCAGCCGACCACGCCCACGTGCCGGCGCTCATCGCCGAAGAATACACACTCCGGTTCGCCGGACTCACCGACGGCGATGCGGAGGCAGTTCCCGGAAACGACGAGCGTTCACCGGAAGCCTGGTGTGGAGACGACAGCGTGACGGCACTTGAGCAGGCCATCGCGGTGCTGCCACGAGCCAGTTCCGGGGAACTCTGGGCGACCAACGAGTTCGTTGAAGCCGACGGCGCCGTCGACGTCACCGCTATCGAGTCGGTTCACGGGCTCGATACGGATGCGCTCGAACAGACGGCCGAACGTTCGCTGGACGAGCTAGCCGCCCGGACCGACGCCGAGCTGATCGTCCCCATCGAGGATCATCAAGACATCGTCGACCGGCGCCGGAAGGCGCTGTGTGCGCTGGGCTATGACGTTCGGTTCCGCTGGCAGATCGCCTCCGATCGCTACTCGATCATCAATCCGCAAGAAGCCTACCAGCCAATCATCACTGCACTCCGGGGACGGGGTGAAACCGGGGCATTCGGCTGTCTGAGCTACCGCGACTGGGGCGGGCTGCTCAAGCTGTTCGTCGTCTGTCCCGGCCTCAAGCAGGTCGTCAGCCCGCCTGAGGAGGCAGTCGATATCGACGACGAGAACGATATCGACGCCCTCAGGAGCGGTCGCGTTCGGAAGGCCGAAACGGCGGATTCAGACGGTGATTTGGTCGTGTACGGCGGCTTCGAGACGGGGTATGACTTCCGGGGAACCCAGACGCTGTGGGCGAAGCCGATCCTGTACTTCCCGGATAGCGAAACGATCGTTCCGGATACGGGTCAGCGGTACACCCGCCGGCACTACGGACAGGCGACCAACGCCGATCACGAGCGCGCGAACGATCGGGTGCCCATCAGCGAGTGGTGGGCGTCGATCTACGACGACGTCGAGACGCGACTGGTCGATGTCGACGAAACACTCCGGCGAGCCCGTGCGATCACCTACGATTTCGAGGTGCTTCCGTTCTCGGCTACCGACTGCTACCGGTACTGGGGCATCGCCGACACGTACGCCGCTGTCGCGGCTGAGCGGGCGACCAGCCTCGCCGATCCCACGTCCCGACCGACGGTGTTCAATCTCCAGCTGTCGTTGCTAATTGCGCTGCTGGAGGAGTACACCGGGTCGTGGGCCTCGAACACATACCAAGAGTATCTCGAGGTGGCTGGCGAATTGCTCCGGACGCCGGCGATGATGATCCAACTGGCCATGCAGGAGCACGACAGGCAGGTCGAAGACGCGGGCGAACGGGTCCTCGCAGAGGGCCAGCAGACGTTGAGCGACGCCCTCGAGGACATCGTCGAGATCCCGGGCATCGACGTCGACACCGAGGCCGCTCTCTCGGACCGGGAGGCTCAGCGACTCCACGATCAAATCCAGCAGCAGCTGGACGACATCTGATTTTGAGCATCCTATCGAACTATCACTCAGTGATACGTTTCGGTGACCGTGCTGAATACAGGGCGCAGATTCAGTTCTCGGTTGCGTGGATTACTCTATGAGCACTGATATCCCACTTTTGATCCCAGGCATCAGTTGATCACATCTGAACAGCTAAAACTTGCCGTTGGTAACTATTCGGTCGTGTCGCAAAGTCCTCTAGCACTACTTCTGGGGGTTAATCCGGCAAGCTGATAATCTCGGCTGAAGAAACAGAGCGATGAAAGAACTTGCGCACGACCACGGAGATGCGGCAGGGTTTCTCAGAAAGTATCAAGCCTGTTTCGCCACGAGAGCCGACGGCTCTTCGTGGCCGAATTGGGAGACGACATGGCAGCGTGGAGCACAGTATTTTCGCGGTCTTATCCGGCCAGGGAGCAACAAATCAGTCGCAGGAATCGCAAGCATGGTAGACCTCAAACAAGAGAAACTCGAACGGTTCGTCCGGGAGAGCGCCTGGGAGTACGAAAACGTCGAGGATCAACTCCGACAAACAGTGCCCGAGGCGGCTCAGGGAGCCGCCTCTGTGCTTATTCTTGACGGGATGGGAATCCCCAAACAAGGACACGACAGCGTCGGTGTTGGCCATCAATGGTGCGGTGCAACCGGGAAAATGGATAACTGCCAAGTGACCGTTAACCTCACTCTCGCCTCACCAGGACAGCACCGCAACGCAGATCAAGTCAGTTGGCCACTTGGAATGCGACTGTTCACGCCCAAAAAGTGGATTGGAGACGATTCATCCGTCTACGACAGCAGCCAACAACAGCAACAGTACGCTCAACGGCGGGAAAACGCTGGAATTCCTGAGGATCTTGAGTACCAATCAAAACACGAAATCGGCGGTGATCTGGTCGAAGAGGCCGCTAACAGCGGCCTCGACTTCGGCTGTGTTCTCGGTGACAGCAATTTCGGCAAATCACCCAAACTCCGCCACAGACTACGGAGCCAGGATAGTCCCTACGCGCTGGAACTTGTCCCATCGAAGTTTCCAGTCGTTGACGAAGAGACACCACTGGAGGAAGAGTCTGAATCGGGATCAGGTGATCCCGATGAGACTCGCTGGGAGATTTCAGAAGACGGGGAGATCTTCTCTCCAGAAGATCTCGCTCACAAGGTCGAAGACAACGAAACTGATCTGGAATGGGAACACATCGACTGGGCAAAAGGGACGAAAGAAACGCTGAGCGGAGAGTTCTACCGCACGCGTGTACGTGTTGTTACCGATAGGGCTGACTGTGAAGTTGGCGAAGAAACCGGTTGGTTGCTGATTGAGAAAACTGATGAGGACGAGGATGACTCAACGGTGAGTCTCAAGGCATGGATTTGCTGGGATCTCGACGAGTCTTCGCTCGAAGAACTGGTTCAATGGACGCACCTGCGGTGGTCCATTGAACGGTTCCACCAAGATATCAAACAGCACCTTGGAGCTGATGAATTCCAAGGACGAAGTTGGGATGGATTCCATCGCCATCTTGCGGTTGTGATGTTAGCTCATGCGTTCATTGCAACTCATCGTCTGGAGACTGAACACAACCTACCGTCCTTCAAGGACGTAATGCAGCGGATCGTCCGCGAAGCGGCGATCCAGCAACTGATGGAGAACCTGAACTTCGACCGGCAGACGGCAACCGACGCAGCTGAGGAGATGTTACAGGGATTCACTGACTGGCGTATCCCTGATCTGTAAACTGGCAGCCAACGCAGTGCCTGCCGCTTGTGAGCGGCAGCACTGCTCACACGTCGGTTCTATGTGGCACTCTCCTCCAGTTTTTCCGCCTGAAGCACACGTTACTCTCAAACGAGAGTTGGAGCGTCGAATCTGAGTTGAAGTTTCGTCAAACCGGAGCAGATCGCGACGAGTTGCGCCGGCCTCGTCGATGTTTCTGCCCAGATCTCCTTGTTTCCAGCCTAAACCCCAGAAGTAGTGCTAGTTGTGTCCCTCGGAGCCCCTGTTCGTCGGCCTCAAGATACTTGAGAAAGGAATTGTTCGCGTAGACAACCTGATCGTGTTTGTTGAGGATACCGACACCAACATCGATTGCTTCTATTCCGCTGAGGAGCTGTTTTTGGGTTTGCGAAAGCCGCCGCGCTTCGACTGCGCTCACGATTTTGTGTCCAAGAACCTTCAGATTCGCCGTTCCACCCCGCTTTTGGACGTAATCGGTCATCCCCGCCGCGAGTGCCTCAGTTATCATCGTTTCAGATTGACTACTTGTATAGAGGATGAACGGTAATGTTGGCCACTCTTCGCGGACGGTCTGCAGAAATTCGACCCCATTTGTCCCGGGCATCGAGTAATCCGAGATGAGACAGTCTATTTGCTCATCAGCAAGCTGCTTCAGCGCCTCGGCCGCACTTTGTGCGGAGTCGACTTCAATCCGGTCATCGTACTGCTCTAACTGTCGCCTGCCCGTTTCGACGAGTCGTGGGGTATCGTCCACGTGGAGAACACGGATTGGTGACCGCTGATGATAGATCATTCCCTCTCACTCAACAGAGCTCCCTGTGTGTCGGTTCTGGTGACCGTTCCGTTGTTGTCTCCTAGCATATCTTCGGTTTGTACAGCTTGATTACACCGTATGTCTTGGTGTAACCGCTGAATGGGTCATACTATTGTACCATATCCACTTAGTTTCGGTATGCACATGTGCCCATCTGTTGTCGCACAGCACTGAATCACACCTCAACCGAGTGTCGTTCCGTCGGCGACTCCTGGAGTAGTTCAACAACAAAAGTAGCCCCAGTGGGATCGTTGTCTTCAATCCAGGCCTCGCCACCGTAGTCATCCAGCAGTTGAGTGACGAGATAGAGTCCAATTCCCGTCCCCTTGCTATCAAGTCCCTTCTCACCCTTTCCGAAGATATCTTCTCTGATGTCTTCAGGCACACCCGGGCCGTTGTCACTGATCCGGACCTCAACTCGGTCTGTTCGCTCCTGTGCCGACACAGTTACCTCGGGGATCTCACTATCATTATGTAGTATGGCGTTTTCGAGAAGATTCCGGAAGACCGATGACAGCATCTGATTTGCCTGGACGTGTACACGGGGAACATCTTCTATGGTGACAACGGCATCTTCGTAACTCCGAGTGATGTCTCTGACCTCAGATTCAAGAGTTGCATCGAGTCGCACCGGTCTCAGGTCGCAGGTCTCATCAAGCACTGTCCGCATCAGATCCCGGAGCCCTGTCGTGAGATTCCTGATGTGTTCACCACGGTCCAACAATTGCTCTAACAGTTCCGCTCCATCTTTGTCGACGTGTTGTTCGAGTTCTGCTCCCAGCCGGGACATGACCACCACGTCATTACGGATATCATGACGGAGAATCCGGTTGAGCGTCTCTAATTCTTCATTTGTCTGTTCGATCTGCTCGTGTGATTCTTCGAGGTTTTGCTTGGCCTCTTCAAGCTCCCGCTCGTATTCTTTAATCTCGGTTATGTCACGGGCGTAGCCCAGAACCGCGTCTTCGGCTTTTCGTGCAGTTTTAAATGGAATTCTCGTTGTTCGGAACGTGTGTTTGTTACCGTTGGGACCAACGAGGGTCTCTTCATGGGTCAAGGGGTTGCCGGTTTCGATCACCTCAATTTCTCGCTGCTGATATTTATCGAAGTTTTCAATATTTTCGACATCTGACTCGATTGTTTCTTCGCGTGTTCCTTCCATTGTTTCCGGTATCAATCCGTGTAACTCGGCATTCGCCGCATTGGAGAGGAGTACCTCATCGTCCAGTGTCTTCACATAGAGTGGGTCGGGGACAAGATCGATGATCTGACGAAGTTGTTCATGGGCCTGTTCTGTGGCTTCCTGCGTGTTTTGCAACTTAGTAATTTCGGTGAAAATGAGCACTCGTCCATCCAGTTTGTCCGGGTCAGATCGCTCTCGATACCGATAGTGGCGCAATCTTTGGCCCGTGGCAATTTCGACAGTGTCTGAATCGGACGCAATTTGTTCGGCGAGATCGCCAATGAGAGCTTGTGTCAGTTCGTTTCCGACTATATCATCATCCGACAACAGCGGTTGGGCCGCATCGTTGGCATCGACGATACGGTCGGTTTGATTCACAACGAGTACTGGGTTGTCGGTTACCTCAAACACCAGTGATCGCGCAGTGGGGGATATATCGACAAGTTGTGTGGAAAACAGCCCGTATCCAAGCAGGAGACTGGTTGCAGCGAATCCGATTGGGGTCGGATCGAGAGCAGGATGTGGCCAACTCCAGACCACGTAGAGGATGTTAGTGGTCCACGAAATCCCAATAGCAGGCAGGAGGACGAGCAACTGTAGCCGGTAGGGCTTGGAACGCTTGAGACCAGCGTGAATAAGCAGGCCTGACCCAACGGTCATCAGTGTCCAGCTGAAGATGGCAAACAGCCAATACCACGGTCCAACAGCCTCTATAGAAAAAATAGCAACCCCGTCTACCGTTGTTGTCGTATAGCCACTGTAGAACAAGCCATGCATTTGTGTTGTCACAACGACCAGAACAGTAAGTACGGGTAGCACAGACAGAGCGACGATGACGGGCCGTGTGACCCACTGTGATTTCCCATCGTAGAGTAGGGCGAACAGGACAAACACCACCGGGGTCCCGGTAATGCCGATGTATTTGAACGCAGTAATGGCGACGAAGATATCGATATCCGAGACGAATAATCGGACCAGTGATCCAGCAGCCCAGATAGTTGCCGCCGCAAGCAACGCAGTAAATACCCGACCGAGTTGTTTGGTCCAGTAGTTGCGAGCAGTATACACTGCCAAACCAAGCGTTAGCCCGACGCTAATAACGTGGATAGCGGTGTATCCAAAGATAATCCACGATCCTGCTATGCTCGCCCCCATTATTGTAGTGTGGTTGTGGGACGATGTAAATATCCTCTTATTTTATGCGATTTATAACATGGTAGCACATCTTATTTCAACAAATTCCAAATTTGTATTTTACCCGAATTTTGCGCTAAACAGTTTGCCTTGGGCAGCTCGGAGGTGCCGGAGAAATGTAGAGTGACTAATATCCAGGGACTCGGCGATAGCAGTGGCAGAACTCCCGCGGGGTTGGTTGAAGTAATCGTGATAGTAGGCTGCTTTGAGTGCTGCCAGCTGTTTCTCAGTGAGTGTGTTTGTTCCCACCTGTCGCCGACTGTTGTCAGCCTGTTGTTCGCGTTCAATGATTGACTGAACAGTGACTGTCCCGAACCTGTCTTCTAGCGGTTGGACGGTCGAACGAACGTCATTTTTGTTCTGTAGTTCGAAGGTGATTGTTGCCCCGTTCGTCTTGACAGACGTTGTGTTCACCACAACGCCCTGGGAGGCTAGTCGCGCTTCCGGGGGCTGGCCACTCACAGTTACTTCCAACCGATCCTGTGGTTCCTCAGATATGGGTGACACATCCTGGATATCCGGATGTGTAGCGAGTGCATCCTGAATACCGTCCTCTGGATCACCGTCAACTTCGAGGTACTGGATAACAGTATTTTCATCGACCAATACGGTTCCCGAAACTCTCGCCTCGGCGTCAAAGACGCCATCGCGTGCCAAATCGATGAGATAGTATCCCATCTGCAGTTGGATAGTGACCTCGACCGTCTGGTCTGAAGCGAGTGCTCCCTGTGTTTCCTGACTATGGATCGCAAACGCGATTGTATCTGCTAGCTCTTCGAGCAGTCGCTGCTCAGTGGCATCGAACCGACCACTCTGATCGTGATACACTGCCAGTACCCCGTAGGAGATATTGTCGTACACCAGCGGGAGGGCTGCGCCGCTTCGGTAATTGTATCCGGAGGCGATCTCGGCCCAGTCAGTCGCGGGGCGGTCGTCAAAGTTCTGCAGAAACCGTGTCTCACCGGTTTTTATCGCCCAGACTGCCGGTTCAGAGTTCATCCCACAGTCTTCAATACCTCGGTCGATTGCCTCAATATACCGTCTATCACCGCCCACAGTCCGGGGAACCACGACATCGCTGTCTCGTTCAGCGACCCACGCCAAGGCGTATCCATGGCGCTGTAACTGGTCAGTCACATCCTGTTCAAGTCGTTCGCGGGTTCGTGATTCGACCAGTGTTTCCTGTATTGTTCGGTTGAGGTCGCGTTCCCACTGCAGTTCCCGTTCACGCTGTTTGCGCTCTGTTACATCTCGGATTGAGACGAGTGTTGCTGGTTCACCTTGGTAGTCAAGTTGGCGGCCAGTGTACTCACAGTGTCGAATCGTTCCATCTGGGCGTTCGATTCGTGTCTCATGGAGTTGTGACTGCTCGTCTGTTGCATACCAACTGTCGAGTACGTCTCTGACCTGCGTCCGGTCGGCAGCGTAGATGCTTGTTTCGACAATCGATTCGTCTGTGAGATCCTCATGGTCTTGGCCAGTCAATTCTACCAGTCGCTCGTTGCAGAACAGTAACTGCTCATAGCGAAGGATTGCGATAGCGTCCCGACTCTGTTCGGTCACCGTTCGGTAGCGTTGCTCGCTTTCTTCGAGAGCATCCTGGAGTCGATAGTGGGTGACAGCCCGTCTGATCTTGTCGACAAATTTTGTCACCTGCTCGTCGCCGAACTCCTTGACGAGGTAGTCGGAGACGCCAGCCTCAATTGCGCGGGCAGCGACAGTCTCACTCCCTTGACTGGTCACCAATAGGAAGGGAAGCTGCGGGTGATGCTCACGGATTTGTTCGAGTAAGTCGATGCCTGTCTGGCCGGGCATCTGGTAGTCAGAGATGAGACAGTCGATGTCGTCGCGGTCCTGGAACGTCTCCAGACACTCACGAGCAGTTGTGGTGACGGTAACATCGATACTGTCGGCCTCGCGTTCAATATCGGTGGCGAGAAGTTTGGCCCACTGGGCGTCATCGTCAACTAACAGGACATGGATGGGTTCGGCAGTCGCATCTGGCTGCTCGCCGTTAGTCAGTGAATAACTCATCGCTCACCCTCTGCCGTTGGAATGGCTTCTGTCGAAACTGTATGCTCCGGTAATGTATATCTGTGCATAGTTATCGCGGTCGTGTTAACTTTGGCATCGATTCCACCAGACGGCGAGAGCTTGGAGCCACGATTCTGCTGTCGTCGGCTCCACGTGACTGAACGTATTTGAAAACGAAGAGGTTCGTCGTTTTACCTCTCTGAATAGACGTTCGACAGCATTCCGATTGCCATGGAGTTCGTATCTGCAATCGAGGCCGTGTCGGTCGAGGGCAGTTTTGAGCCACTGAGCATCGTCGACGAGAAACACGGCGGTTTCGACATCGTGTTTCTCGCGTAATTCGCTCAGGAAAATTTCGGTGAGACCGGTCGTATACGTGCTAAAGAGCCGAATATGAAGGAATGTGTTTGTTTCGGGATCGATGGCGGCATACAGCCAGTATTGCTGATCGTCGATTCGAATCACGGTTTCGTCAAGCGCAACGTGATTCGGGCTCGCACCGCCTTCGGGCTGTAAATCGGCCTTGTGCACCCAGTTGTGGACGGCTGTTCGAGAGCGTCCGACACCCAACCTCTCAAGAATCGAGATGGTATTCGAAAGTGATAGTCCAGCCACGTGCATCTGAATACCGAGCCGCATCGCGAACTCGGGTGTCCGCTGACGCTCCACAAAATCTAATTCGATCCAGTCGCTACCATCGCTGAGGCGTGTGATTTCTGGCATAGAGCACTACGAAATCAGCACGCCTCACTCTTCACGCTTAACTTGACACGACCGTTATCGCATAGTCATTCTATACAATATGTGTTAGTATGTGCATACTGGTTCTTTATGTATTCATTCTGAAGTGCAAATGATGAGTTCCGAGTTTAGGGTTAAGGGCAAACCCAGTTTGATAGTGAGTACCATATCGATGCAGTCATTTTTAACGGAGATATTCAGATGAGACGACAAGAGATACAGCGGACAATACTGATCGGCTTGGCGGTGATTGTTATCCTACTTGCAGGGATTCCAGCCCTATCTGGCACAGCAGCGGCCGATACACCGTCGTGTAGTTCTGTCACGTACAGCGGGAGCGGGACCGATGCTGACCCGTATGAGATAGATAGTGTCGATAAGCTACAATGTATGGGTGATTCTAGTACGAGTACGTCACAGAGCGACTCATTCGAACTCACACAGGATATCGACGCGAGTGGCACGTCTTCGTGGAACAGCGGCAAGGGCTTCGACCCGATTGGCACTTACGACTCGCCATTCACTGGTAATTTTGACGGCAACGGACACAAGATTGCGAACCTGACGATCGACCGACCCAACGAGAACGGAATCGCCCTGTTTGCGGCAGTGAGAGCAAAGAGTGGTGAGACGACGACAATCGACAATCTGCGTCTCGTCGATGTTAATATAACCGGACTGGCTGGTGACGACCGCGACGAATACGGTGTTTATGATGGGACTGCTGCCGGTGTTGCTGGAATCGCTGCGCAAGCGGGAGCAGAAGACGCTCCGAGCGATATGACCTTCCATAATATCTCCGTGTCAGGGACCATTACGGTCGAGACAGACACCAGCAGCGACAACGAATACAACGCCGCTGGCCTTGTCGCAAATGCCCATGGTGAGGGAAAGAACGGATTCACCATGGAGGGTGAAAACGTCTTTCGTGGTGAGATCAAGGCTGACGGTGTCACACAGGTCGGTGGGATGGTCGCGCGGACCGGGTGGCAGACCCAACTCAGTCAGGGCTATGTCAACGCCGAGATTACTGGCGGGGATGATGTTGGTGGCATCGTCGGCCACTCTTCGACCAACCCATCAGAATTCAGCAATCTCTATTTTGCAGGGAACGTCAGCGGGACCGATAGCGGTGGTATCGTCGGTAAAGTCGGCTCTTCTGACGACAATTTCAAATCATCCACCTACTGGGAGCAATCGTTTACGAGCAATGGATTCGGTGATAACTCTGAGGACGCAACCGTCGACATGACCGGTCGCACGACTGCAGAGATGCAGGGAAGTGCTGCCAAAGACAAGCTGGACAGGCTTGACTTCGAGAGCAGTTGGCAGACGGTTCCCCAGGGGTTCCCGGTATTCCAGTGGGAAGCAGCTGCGACTGATACAAAATCGATAAACGGGATTACGGCGGCAGCGTCTGACGTGGAGGTGCCCGACGGCAGGGAGGCCAACGTGACAGTGACTGCCACCGACACGTTCGGCAGTGGCGTTGAAAATAAGACAATCACTGTTGAGAAAGACGGTGGACTCACGGGGATCAGCGACGGTGACACTGCAGACACCGACGCGAACGGTGAGGCGAACTTCACGTTCACGGCCGACACCGAAGGGCAGTTCGACCTCACGTTCTCTGTAGAGAACTCCTCAATCACCACGACCACAACGGTCAGTGTGCTGTCCATGAGCGGAGACGGTTCGGCGGCAAACCCATACCAGATTTCGGACTGGTACGAGTTGAACAACATCCACCAGAACCTCGGGGCGAACTTCACGCTAGCCGCAGATCTGGACAAGAACAGTGCCGGGTATAGCTCGGTGGCCAGTAGCTCCGCCAACAGGGGCAGTGGTTTTGACCCACTTGGCGACGACACCACCAGCTTCACGGGGTCGTTCGACGGCAACGGATACACCATCTCGAATCTGACGATCAATCGGAGCAGTACGGATTACGTCGGGCTGTTTGGCTCGGTCGAGAGTGGTGGCACGGTCACGAACGTTATGCTCGCGGACGCGGACGTGACCGGGCAAAACTGGGTCGGTTCCCTCGTCGGTAATCACACTGGCAGTGACATCAGCAATGTCTCTGCAGGTGGAACGATATCTGGCAGAAACTATGTCGGCGGAGTGGTCGGCCAGATTCGGAACAGCAACGTCTCTGACAGTAGCGCGAGCGGCAATGTGACTGCTACCGCTGAGTTCGCCGGCGGACTCGTCGGTGATCTCAGCAGCGGCAATATCAGCAACTCGTATGCCAGTGGCGCAGTCACCACCGACAACGACTACGTTGGTGGACTCGTCGGTGATCTCAGCAGCGGCAATATCAGTAACTCGTATGCCAGTGGCGCAGTCACCACCGACGATGACTACGTGGGTGGACTCGTCGGCGAACTCGATAGTGGCAATATTAGCAACTCGTATGCCAGTGGCGTAGTCACCAGCGACGGCGACGACTCCGTGGGTGGACTGATTGGGATTCATACTAACGGCGACATCATCGACTCGAACGCCAGTGGAGCAGTCTCCGGCGACGACGACGTGGGTGGACTCGTCGGCGAACTCGATAGTGGCAATATTATCAACTCGTATGCCAGTGGTGCAGTCACCAGCGACAGCGACGACGACGATATCGGTGGACTTGTTGGTATAGTCACCAGTGGAGCGATTATCGATTCCTCAGCGTCCGGGAACGTCACTGGCGACGACGACATCGGCGGCCTGGTCGGAGACCACGACGGAGCCGATATCGTCAACTCGACTGCAACTGGAACTGCCACTGGCGACGACGAAATCGGCGGTCTCGTCGGAGACCACGACGGAGCCGATGTCATTAATTCGACTGCAACTGGTTCCGTCACCGGTGACGACGACATCGGCGGCCTCGTCGGGGGCTACGACGGAACCGATATCATCAACTCGACTGCAACTGGTTCCGTCACTGGCGACGAGTATGTCGGCGGCCTTCTCGGGACCTTTGGGTCCGGTGCTGGCAACGTCTCCAATTCACACGCAACTGGATCAGTTAACGGCGATAACCGCGTTGGTGGCCTCGCTGGCCGATTCCGGGGCGATTACCTCAAGAACTCGTACGCAACAGGAAGCGTGGACGACACGGGCACATCGGAGTGGAACTTTGGTGGCCTCGTCGGACGGTTCTCGAATGGCGGCCATATCATGGAATCGTACGCGACAGGAAGCGTGTCGAATACGGGCGAGAATACTGGTGGCCTTGTTGGCTATATTGTAAGTGGTGAGGTGACCAATTCCTATGCAACCGGGAATGTAACCGGCGAGGGTGACCACGTCGGCGGTCTTATCGGGAGGCATGAAGGCGCAGCAGTGACTACCTCCTATGCAGCTGGCAATGTAACTGGTGGGGGCAGTGATATTGGCGGCCTCGTCGGGTTGAGCAGTAGCATAGTCACAGATTCGTACTGGGACGTGAACACGACGACCCAGTCTAGTTCCGCCAATGGTACGGGGCTCACGACTCGGGAACTCGCTGGCGACTCAGCCAAGACGAACACGAGTCTCGACTTCACGAACACGTGGGCTGTGATCGACAACTCCACGTACATTTCGTACCCGTACCTGCAGGCCAACAGCCAAACGCCTGCACCCGCGGCGAGTCGTCCTGCAGTGTCGATCAGCAACGTCACCACGGCGAATCCCTCGGCGCAGAACGTCTCGGTTTCACTGGAGGCCAGTGGCCAACTCCAATCGCTGTCGGTGAACGTTAGCGGTGCCGAATCGGGGACACTCTCGCTGGCGAAGTTCACCGAGAGTGGCAGCGGTCCGTACACGTACACCGCGACCTACGTGGGATCGAGTGGCGGTGACTACACCGCGACGGTCGAGAGTGCCGCCGGCTTGAACGGCAAGGACGGCGCGAGTGGTGAGTTCGATACTGTCACAGTTGACTTGTACACGATCAGTGACTGGTACGACCTCAACAACACGCGCAACGACCTTGACGCGGATTATGTGCTCGGTTCAGACCTCGATGAGAACAGTGCCGGATACAGCGACGTAGCGAGTCCAACAGCCAACGGCGACAATGGCTTCGTTCCGATCGCTCGGGACACAGACACTACCACGGTCACGTTCGATGGCACGACGTTTACCGGAACCTTCGACGGGAACGGGCACACCATCTCGAACCTGACCGTCAACCGTTCTGACCGCTCCCACGCCGGTCTGTTCGGGTCGATCAGCACTGGTGGAACAGTTTCGAACGTCACTCTCACAGATGCGAATGTAAGTGGTGATGGATATGTCGGTGGTCTCGTCGGCAGTTCAGATGGGACGATACTGAATTCGAGTATCACCGGACGTGTGACTGCTGACTACCAGCGAGCAGGCGGACTCGTCGGTCGGAACAACGGAACTGTGAGCGGTATCACTGTGAGTGGAAACGTTACAGGCTCCTTGGTGGTTGGTGGTCTCGTTGGCGAGCAGCAATCTGCTGGAGTGATAACCAATTCGTCGGCGAATATATTCGTCACGTCACAAAACGACAACACGGTAGAGGCAGAACTCGGCGGTCTGGCTGGACGGAATTTCGGAGATGTGAGACACTCGTCGGCGGCTGGCACAGTCACGACCCAGGACGACAAGCTGGTCGGCGGTCTCGTTGGAAAGAACTTTGGCGGAAACATCTCCCACTCGTACTCGACGGCAACCGTGTCAGGAGTGGACTGGGTTGGCGGTCTCGTCGGCGAAGACGTGCCGAACCACGCTCAATACACGTCTGGCAGTATCATCGACTCGTACGCGACAGGGAACGTCTCGGGCAGTGGGGCCTCTATCGGCGGCCTGGCCGGCAAAATCGGTCAGTACGATAGCGCTGGTGTCAGCGTCGTCGATTCCAACGCGACAGGTGAGGTCGACGGGCAAGAAAAAGTCGGTGGCCTGATCGGCTACATGAGCGGTACAGTGAAAAACTCCTCTGCGACGGGATCAGTCACCGTCGAAACGAAGAATGCTGGCGGACTCGTCGGCTTTTACCAGGGCAACGGTAACCTGACAGACTCCAATGCAACAGGGAACGTGACCGGACAGAATGCGATGGCGGTGGGTGGACTCGCCGGTCAGAGCTACGGACCGGTCGCTACCTCCAGCGCAACGGGGAACGTGACCGGGAAGGCTGCAGTCGGCGGTCTCATCGGTGCGCACGGAAGCGGTAATATAACTGGGGCGTTCTCATCGGGGACCGTGACTGCAACCGGCAGTAACGCGGTTGCGGGTCTGACCGGGAGTTACGCTGGTGGTCTCGTTGGATATACCATCTCTAATTATGGAACTGTTAGAACCATCACCGACTCCTCCGCGATGGGGAACGTGACCGGACGCAGCAATTTCGTTGGTGGAGTGGTTGGACTGCACGGTGACGGTGACATCACGAACACGTCTGCAACCGGCGCTGTCAGTGGGGCCAGGCATGTCGGTGGCCTGCTCGGAGCGCAAAACAGCGGCAACGTCACTGACTCCACCGCAGGTGGAGCGGTAAACGGGAGCAGCAACGTTGGTGGTCTCGTCGGTGTGACCAATCTCGACGGACTCGCTACGAGCGATGCTGGGTACATTACGACATCGACGGCATCCGGCAACGTAACTGGAAGCGGATCGAATAGCAGCAACGTCGGCGGAGTCGTTGGGTGGCTCAGCGATAGCACTGTTACTAACTCAGTTGCAATCGGTTCGGTTGACGGTGAGACGGACACCGGCGGATTTGTCGGACAGAACGACGGTTCTGTCAAGACCTCCTACACGACAGGTACAGTCACAGGCGACAGTCGTGTTGGTGGCTTCGCTGGAAACAACACAGCCAGCGGATCAGTGGCCCAGGCCTACGCGACGGGCGGAGTCACCGGCGACAGCAGCGTCGGTGGGTTTGCCGGCGTGAACAACGGCACTGTTTCAGACACCTACTGGGACACCCAGACGACCGGCCAGTCCAGTTCCGCCGGTGGCACCGGACTGACGACTCGGGAACTCGCAGGTGACTCAGCCAAGACCAACACGAGCCTCGACTTCACGAGTACGTGGAACGTGGTCGACAACTCCACGTTCCTCTCGTATCCGTTCCTCCAGACGAACAGCCAAACGCCTGCACCCGCGGCGAGTCGTCCTGCAGTGTCGATCAGCAACGTCACCACGGCGAATCCCTCGGCGCAGAACGTCTCGGTTTCACTGGAGGCCAGTGGCCAACTCCAATCGCTGTCGGTGAACGTTAGCGGTGCCGAATCGGCGACACTCTCGCTGTCGAACTTCAGCGAGACTGGCAGCGGTCCGTACACCTATACCGCGACCTACGAAGGATCGAGTAACGGAACCTACACTGCAACGGTCGAGAGTGCAGTCGGTTCAAACAGCAACGATGGGGCGACCGGCGAGTCGGACAGCCTCAGTATCGATGGGCCACCGACAGCCCCAGATAACAGTTCCCAGAGTACTGACGAGGACAGCACGGTAAGTGTCGCCGACGGCGACAGTGCTGATCTACTCGAACTTGCCAGTGGTTCCGGTGGCGAGAGCGTCACGCTCACGAAAATCAACGACAGCAGTTTCTCGTCTGGCGCGACAGTTACACTCTCCTCCGGCGCACAGGTGACGGTCTACAACAACGGAAGTTGGAGCTACGATCCGAACGGACAGTACGATTCACTCACCAGCGGCGAGAGTGCGACGGATAGCTTCACATACACGGTCGAAGATGACGACAACGATATCGATCAGGGAACGATTACTGTGTCAATCACCGGGATTGACGACACGGTACAGTTCGACTTCTCCGGAATCTACAACGCTGATGTCGTGTATGGAAGCGACCAGGCCGGAGATTTCGATGGCAGTAATCGTGCCCTCGTCTCGAACACAGTTGCTAGCAACAACGGAAACTCGGGCGATGGTGTTCCCGATGATGGCGTGTTCGAAAACACGAGCACGCATCCGAAAATCGATCTGCCAGATTTCCACACGAGCAGCGGCAACAATGCATGGCAGGTGCCGGGAACTGGGAGTACGACGATCAGTATTTCCGACGGCAAGTACAGCACGGTTCATCTGATCGCATCGGCTGGTGGTGCCGGAACCGGAAGCCCGGCGAAGTTCACAGTCACCTACAAGTACCAGGACGGGTCGAGCGAAACGTCGTCCGAATTCACAGTTTCCGACTGGTACGGCACGCCACCGAGTGCTCCCGGCTACGCTCTCAAAGACGATATGGATCGTATCACAGACGTGGGCGGCAGTGACAATTACGAGGATGCAGACGCTCCTGCCATCTTCGGATTTGCGTCAGCAGTGGATTCGAAGAAGACACTAACCGATGTCACGATCAACGTCACCGAAAATCAGGCAGGAACATTCAATTTCTTCGGTGGTGTGGCGACGCAGTCGTCGTCTGACGCTGTCGCTCCATCGATCTCGAACGTCAACGCGACCAATCCAACTGGGCAAGATGTTCAACTCCGTTTCGACTCTGACAAACAACTCTCGACGATTTCGGTCTCGATTAGCGGCGCCGAATCCGCCACGCTCACCGAGAGTGACTTCTCTGAGAGCGGCAGCGGTCCATACACGTATACCGCGACCTACGAAGGATCGAGCGATGGCAACTACACTGCAACCGTCGACAGTGCAGTCGGTCCGAACGGCAACGACGGCGCAAGTGATGAGTCAGCTGTTGTCAGAATCGACACTGGTGTCGAAACTGTCGAAGCAGGGGACAACCGGACCGACGATAGTAGTGACGACGATAGTAGTGACGACGATAGTAGTGACGACGATAGTAGTGACGACGATAGTAGTGACGACGATAGTAGTGACGACGATAGTAGTGACGACGATAGTAGTGATTCATCAAGTGGCTCCGGCGGCGGTGACGGCACAGCTGAAGACACCCAAGAAGAGACACAGATCAAGCAAGTTACGCTCACGGCCGATGATACAACGGGAGATACAACCGATACCGATGAAGACCCAACCGATGGATCCGATTCGACAGATACGAGCCCGACAATCCAAGCAGACAGCCTCACTGTAGATGTTGAGACATCGACGCAGCCAACGGTGTCTGTTTCAACCTATGAGGCTGATCTAACGCCGAGCGATCAACTCCGCGTAACTGGATCGGACAGTGCCAGCGGTGAAGGGTCTGCCAGTGGGACCTCTTCAGCGGAGATAGAGACAGCTGCGGCGTCCTTCGAGCAGTCAACGAAAACAGTCGCTGCGGGATACGCAGTGATTGAGACAAGCCTGAACGAGACAGAGATCAGGGGTGCCACATTCAAGTTCAAAGTCCAAGCCGGATACCTCGACGAACTCGGTGCTGACCCGACTGCGGTGACGCTCTACCGCCAACAGGCTGGCGAGTGGAGCGGTCAGGAGACAGCCTACCTGGGTGAAAGCGGTGGCTTCCACGAATACGAAAGCACGATGCCTGGGTTTTCAGTATTCGCGCTGGGAACCGGGGCTGACGTGATGCGCATCGATGGTAACCTATCGCTAACCGGTACTGGCGCAGCCGATAATACGGTCACGGTTGGCGAAGCTGTCACAGTCAGTGCGACAGTCGAGAATCGTGGGCAAACCCGCGCGAATGAGACATTTGAGCTGACAGCCAACGATGAGGTGGTCGCAACCGAGGAAGTCAGCATTGCTGGCGGGAATACCACAACGGTAGAACTGACCTTCAGGCCGGATACGACTGGCGAGTACAGGCTGGGTGTTGGTGAGCAGGAAGTGCCGCTGACCGTCGAGGGTGACAGCGGGTTCCCATGGTGGATTGTGGTCATCATCGGCCTGGTGATTGTGGTGCTCCTCGTGATCTGGCGGCGACGCAAAAATAAGGAAGAAGAGCAGTCGACCCGGTGACAACCGCACCTGTCTTTCGTTTCAGGTGAGGCGGTCGGCAGTTGGAAATTCAGATTTGACTGATTGTGGTGGACTGTCGTATCGGGATTCGATTTCGTAGTATCCGAATTCAGACGGGATACGCGCACACGCTTTCGCTAGATTCTCGTCTGCGGTGTGAGTGATCACATGGATACGGGCGTTCTCTTCAAAGAATCTGGGGTTTGTAGCAGTTCTTGAATCACAAAGAACTACTGAGCTGCCTGTCCGACATCTGGGGGCTGTGTGGGGGTCGGGGGTTTTGACGTAGTCCATATTCGCGGACGATTTTCCAACTGGAATGGCAAAGCTGAATCCGACAGAAGAGTGCTGGCGGCAACTCTGATCGGCACTCGGAAACAGGTACTTCAATGAGCTTGATGACCTCCGGAGCGGAATCCGCTCAGCATTAGTAGAGATTGATCCACCCGGTATGTATCAATATCTCTGTCGGTGAGTATAAAGTTAATCGAATTATGTCTTAACTCGATTAGATCCCTCAGAGAATGGCGTCTATAACGACTATATCGAGTCGAAGTGAGTGATTTCTAATCGCCTTCACTCAAATATTCGCTTACGATTACTCATACAGTCGACCTTTTTGCCCATACATTGATCACTGGTGGATAATTGATGAATTAATTGGTCGTGTCGCAAAGTCCTCTAGAGTTCAGTAGCAACTGGCTCCCGTGAGGAACGGGTCGCCTCTGGTGTCCAACCTGAGAGGTGACCCATGCACGCCACAATCGACGTGCGGTTGACCGTTAGCATCGACGACGACAAAACGATACCGCTGGCCACGCTGGCTGAGTTCATCACTGACCAGAACGTCGAGTCAGTTCTTCTCGAAGGACTGGTCGAGAGCCTCGACGCGAGCCGCGTCGAGGCGCTCTGTGGCGAAAAACATGCAAACGGCAACGGTCAACAGCGGTTCCAACGAGCTGGAACCGATACCCGTACAGCCGTCACAACCGCCGGTGAGCACGAGTTCTCTCTCCACTACGTCGAGGATACCGACGCTGACCACGACGAACCCAGCTACTTCCGGCCCGTCGAAGATGTTCTCAGCTTCGACGGGCAAAACCGCTATCAGCAGGACATAGCGGCCAAGAGTGTCGATCTCGCCACCTCGCTCAGCTATCGTGATGCTGCTGATCACGGCGACGGCATCCTCTCAGAGATGCCGTCGCCGACCACTATCAACCGCCGCGCGAGAAAGTACGGCAGTAAGCTCAAGCAGTTTCTTCCTGACTGTGTTGCTGAAACAGACGCTAACGCGGTTATTCCTGACGGCACGAAGTGTCACAGCCAGGACGAAGACCGCTCGTACCACTCTGTCCAAGCCACGCTCGGCGAAGACACCGACGATGAGTCACGCTCCCTGCTGGATCTCTCGGTCAACGCTGATTGGGACGAGACAGCAAGCGAACTTGATGACATCGACGCAGTCACTGACGACGCGACGGTCGTCAGTGACGGCGATAGCGGCATTGTCACGGCCTTTACTGACGAAAACCGTGAGCACCAACTTGACCTCGTCCATGTCGGCCGGACGCTGGACTACAATCTGTGGGATGACGGTGTCTTCTCCTTAGATCGTCGCAACAAGATTGTCTCGGAAGTGATTGACGAAGTGTTCCATCTGAAGAACTCTGTCGCCAAGCACCGGCCAGAGGGGGAGTTCGCGGCGATCCGCGAACGGATCGCGCGAACGACCGAGCGTATCGAGAAGACAGCATGGCAGCTAGAGCAGTACGGATCAGAGAAGGCTGCGAGGTATCTTCGGCGGTGGCTGCCGTCGATTGTGACCTTCGCCGAGGCAGCCATCGAGGGGTTCGAGGTGCCGTGGACCTCGAACCCCGTCGAACGACTGATGGGCGAAGTCAGCAAGCGGTGCAAGAACCAGTGGATGCGCTGGACAACGGAGGGATTAGAGGCGATACTCCAACTTCGGCTGGTGAAATACGCTGATCCAGAGTACTACCAATCGTTCCTCGATGAACTGCTCCAGCGATCCACCAAAACAGCAATGAGCTGTGACCTCTCAATTGAGAGCACCAGAGGCAAACTCTAGACCGCTTTGCGACACGACCAACTATTCGCCTCCGAAGTAATCACGGTGGGATATCTAATCCCGGACCATCACCGCCAGCGTTGACCGCGATGTCGCAGGCTATCTCAAGCGACTCAACGAGAGCCTCGACATCCTCTTCACTGGAGATCACGCTTCGGTTCCCATGCATCACCTTGTTCCGGAACTTCTCAACCGTGTCGAACGCCTGCTTACATTGAGTTTTCGAGGAGAAATCCAGTTCATCTAGAAGAGTATTATTATCACGAACTACTTCTTTCAGATCTGCGATGGACATGAACTCAACTGGGTGAAGATTCACATTCTCGTCGACAGCGTCACTCCATCTACCTATCGCTCCTCCTCCTGAGCGGGCATCCTCGTAGACTTCTTGAAGCTCATCAACACTATACTCCTCCTTGATGAGATCGGATACTGCCTTCGCCATCTCCGCATAATAGGTGAACAAGAACTCCTTTGCAGTCCTTGTATTCAAATCGGCAGGCGTCACAATGCGCCAAGAATCTCGATCAGGATGCGTAGCTAACGCAAAGGGATACTCGGTCAAAATATTAATACAGTAAAGCATTATCTCGTTGTACCTAACGTACTGATCCTCATCGGTAGAGTGGAATTCTCCCGTGTCCACCTCATAGTACTCGCGTGAATTGTAGGGTCTAACCGGTGCGTAATCGTAGCCCTTCTCCTCAAGATCGTCGATTAAATCCTCCATCAGCTCATCTCGCTCAATTTCATTCTGGCCAATGAAATAGATCGGAGAACCAAGTTCCTCGGCACTTCCCTCACTCGGGTATCGAATGTAGTCCTCAACTTCTTCTTCGTTCCAATACATGTAGAGGAACAGTGAGACGAGGAATAAAAAATGCCACCTGTCTATTGATCAATCTACCCCTCAGATCTATAATTCTATCAGTAAAGTCACCGTTATATCGACCTCAGTCTGGTTACAAGCTCATATATGGTTAAGAAAATTTTTGAGACCACCGATAGACTCTCCGGTTCGGGATTAAGTAGTGAGATTTCTTGTTCATCCTTCAGAAACCGGGCAGTACCAGCGTGATGTGTCTCACCTGTAATCAAGCAGGCATTCTCGAACTCTTCTTGCGAATCGGCTATAACGCCGGCAAAATGGCAATTTCTTTCCTCATGTACAAGCGCGAGAAAACCTAGAAATAGTATATATCCAGCCAGCAATTCATATATTATGAGAGATGCGATATTTGACAAAGTGATGGGTAGTGGCCAGATCGAAACGAATACAACTACGACTACTGCCCAGTTCACAACTGAGCTAAGAAGCCTATTGTCATTTATAAACTGACTGAGATCAAGATCAACCTCCCGAGATTTTATTTCATACTTGTTCTTGAGACTCTGGGCCAGTTCTTGATCCCGTCCTGACGAATCTCCACCGAAGTAAGAAACGATTCGACCAAAGAATTCGATGAATAGGTATATCTGGAACGTAGCGGCCGCGATAACAAGGGGCGCATATGGAAACGTCTTGATTAGGGTGAGAAAGGCTCCAATGCTGAAAGCAGATGAGTCGCCTTCCATGAAAACAACATCAGGCTCCCCTATTGCGTTCTCGATTCGGTGGATTCGTTCTTTTAAATCGCTGTCGACATGCGTTCCTGAAGCGATATACAGCTCCAAAGTTGGTAATTCATACAGGTCGGGTCAATTTAGAAGTGTGGATCCGACTAATTCTGTCTCGGTGCCAAATCCGCCCTCTGTATCCAGCAGACCCGTCTTGTCGGAGAGTGAGTGATTCAGCCTGAGATCTGTAGATGTCCCAGGGCGTGACGCGCACCGATTTCTCGTGTCCAATCGAGCGGCGGAGGCACCGAGGATAGCGGTCAGTGCGCCTCGACTCGGCCTCTCCAGAACGTATCATGTCATCCACTACTACCGACGACGCGGACAGCCAGCCCGACGAACAGGCCATCTTGAGCCATCTTGTACGGCGACTCCTTCAGCGCGAAGGCGGCCAGATCCCTCTGGAACGAGTCACCCTCCGGGTGAGCGACTACGTCGACATCGGCGAGCAGGCCGCCGCTGACCTCCTCGACGAGGGTGCAGACGCCGGTATCTACACGCTGAAGCGAGGTGCCGGTGGAACGAGAACGATCACCGGGGTTAGCCCGCAGGGACCCGAACCCGACATCATCGTCGCGGCCTTCGGGGCTGGGGCGGACACGCCTGACTTCACCGTCATCAGCGTCGTCACCGAGAGCATCGACCAGGCGTTTCGTGACGCGGGCTACGAGACGTTCAGTTCCCTTGCTGATGCCGGCGCTGACGACCTCACCGGTCTGACCGGGACGCTCACCGAGAGCCGCGCAGCAGCCATCCTCCAGGAGGCACCCCAGCACGTCCCCGTCGGGACTCGCCTTGCGACTGCCGCCGCCCGACGATACGCGCGTCGGCTCGACGCCGAGACAGACCGTGGTGTGGCCCGGGTGGTCGACCTCGCGACCACCGACATCCCAGTGGGCGAACCTGTCTACCGAACTGCGGGACTCGATCCCGAATCCCTCGAGGCGCAGTACGTCAGTGCCGTCGGTCGCAACGCCGACGACCCCGTGGCGACCGGCCTCCACGTTCTCGATGACCCGGACCACCCGGACGTGCCGAAGGCGGCGAGCCATCCCGACGCCGGCGACGACGCGCTCCCCGTCGACGACACCGGGCACGTCGTCCCGCCGGCAGTCCCGGTCGAACCGCGCCTCCAGCTTCCCCTTGATGAACTGCTCGCGAAGAAACTCGCCCGAGGGCTGGTTCCCGTCCGCCTCGTCGGGCCGCGCGGCTCGGGGAAGAACTACCTGATCAAGTACCTCTGCCACGAGACAAACAGGGGATACATCTCCATCGATTGTGACGAGGCGACCCACACCGAGGACCTGTTCGGACCGCTGACACCCACCGAGGAGGGGCTGATCGTGCCCCGGACCGGCCCCGCCAAGCAGGCACTCCTGAACGGGTCGGTTTTGGTGCTGAACGAGTTCCCGGTGATGCGAGCCGGTGCTGCGATGGCGCTCCATCGCCTGCTCAACGAGGGAAAGTTGCTGGTGAAGGCACATGGCGAGCTGGTCGAGCCCCATCCGTCGGCGCGGATCGTGATCACGATGAATCCGCCCACCCGGGAGTACCGCGACTCCGAACCGATGAACTCCGCTACCCGTGGGCGGTTCCGCGCGCTCGAACAGCCCTACATCAAGGATGTCGAAATCGAACTCGACACGCTAGACGTGCAGGTCAACGGTGGCTCCCGCGTCGTTGACCGTGGGACGCTCCGGAAGGTCGTCCAGTTCGCCCACCAGACTCGCCAGAACGAAAACTGGCCGACGCTGTCGACACGGAACCTCGTGATCGTCTGTGAGCACATCGAGGACGGCGCCGCGCCGAAGGCTGCGCTCAAGAACGAGGTGTGGGCGGTCGCCGAGCCGAACCAGTATCCCGAGGACGCCTACGAGACCCTCGACGATTTCCTGTGACACCTAGCGACCGCTCAGCCGCGGGGAATTCCGTACATAGGCAATCCGTGACGTTGGAACGCCCGAACTCGTTCACCAACCCCACTCAAATTTCGGTGAGACCGAGACTGTATTCGAGTGCGGTATCGACCTCGTCTATCCGCTCTTGCGGAATCGAGCCGAGGTTCTCGGTGATGCGGTGCTCGATAGAGATGGTTCGAATCTGGCTACAGAGCGCGACGGAGTCTTCCCGAAGCGCACACTCCTCGGCTGGGACGAGCACTTCGAACGGGTAGAGCTGCTCGCCGAACGAGGTGGTGAACGGAACAACGATCGTTGTCGGTGCGTTTGCATTCCCGACATCGTTCTGCACGACGAGACACGGTCGCGTTCCCCGTTGTTCGGAACCCTGTGTCGGATCGAGTTCGACGATAACGACATCCCCTCGGCGGACAGACAGAGCCATATGCTACCACTCTGGGGCATCGCCTAGGTGGTCATTAGCCTCCGTCGAGACGCCCTCCAGTTCGTCAGCGAGCTCGCTGGTTTGTTGGGCACGCTGACGGTACCCCTCAGCCAACTCCTCACGAGTGACCGGTCGTTCGATAACGAGTTTCCCCGCCTCTTCGTGGATCACGACGTCATCTCCTCCCTTAATTCCGAACCGTTCTCGGAGCTCTTTGGGAATCGTCACTTGGCCTCGCTCCCCGATCTTCCGGCGTTCGCCCTTACTCATGCATATTCATATCTTATTCATACTAAAAACCCCTTCGGACAGAAGGCAGTAAGCTCAGACTCCCGGCTTACACTCGGAGAATAATGAGGTAATTTCGCGCCGACGATTTATCGGCCACAAGGGAGCGAAGAGGTCCGATACCTCTCGTTCCCCATCATGTCCGATACTAATTCCTCGATCACTTCGAACGCCTCCGTCGAGACCTTCAGCCCCGATGTCCACGCCCGGGTGCGGGCGTCAGCCGGTCGGTGCGACCGGCTCCAGGCGTTCCTGCAAGGCCATCTCCCGGCCGGCGTCGACGTCGAAGTCGTCCTCACCCCTGCGGTACAGACGGCGGCGGTCCTGCCTGCCGACGTCGACGCGCTGATCAGCAGTGAGGCAACCGACCTCGAACGACAACAGGCCGCTCAGTTGCTCGACGGTATCGACGCAGCGTTTCTCGTACTCGTCACGACCGCGCCAGCCCCGCTGGAGCGGGTGCCGCTGAACGACCAGCTCACCGCCGACCACGCCCACCAGTTCGGCCTCGCCTTCCACGAGCTCCTCCACATCCTCAAGACTGCGATTGCCCCAATCGCCGCGTTGCTCAACGCCGAGGTCGACCCGGAATACCATCAGCACGTCCACGAGCTGATCAACATCGTCGAGGACGGCGCAATCGAGCACGAGGCGATCCACGGCACGAACTTCAGCGACACTGCCGAGATCCGGCTCGAACTCACCCGCCGAATCCACTCGCAGACTCCCGACGACCTCGGAGATGGGCAGCAGGCACGCCTCTCGTTCTGGGACGCGGTGACCACCGCTCTGTACGACGCCGCGGTGTACCCGACCGGCACCACCGAGGTCCTGCTTGACCGGGATGACGACCGCGTCGGGTTCGTTTCCGAGGCCGACGAGATCGCCTTTCGGTCTTTACAAGATGCGCTGACTCAGCTCGCCGTCGATGCCCTCGCTATTCGAGGTGTCGACCTCGACGACGCGACCCACAAGCACGACAAGACCGCCTCGGTCGAGCGGGCCCGCCGCGTCATCGACACCTGGACGTCGACGCTCAAGCCGATCGTCGCGAGCGCTGTCGAACAGACGGGCGAATCGGAGAGCTACGGTGGCGCTGATTCGGGAACTGACGGGCACGACCACTCGCCGCAGGAGGGCGGACCTGCTAGTACTCCCGAGGCAACTGGGGTCTCGGTCGATCGCGAGGCAACGGCGGACCCGTATCAGGACGTGTTCGACCATCCCGCGATGACGCCGGATCCCGCCAGAGAGGATGCGGACGGCACGGTCAGCTCGCCCGAGCCGGATACCGAGGACATCACTGGTGACACCGCATCGACTCCAGTCGACCAGAAGGGGGACGAGCAGAAGCGTGATCAAGAGCCGTCGATAGCGGACGGCGATTCAGCGTCGCGGGCAGACTCATCCATCGAAAGCAGTGAGGAGTCAGCGGAGCACCCGTCGAGATCCCACGCACTCGCGGCGGCTGTCGAGCGCGCTCGCGAAAATCGGGGCGATCCGGGAGACAGGACTGATCCATCGTCCCCATCGGGTCCTATAGATGGTCGAGCCACTCCCGACGACCGGTCGGTCCAGACACCACTCGATGCGTTCGACATCGGAGCGACAGCCACCGGGTCTGTGGAGACTGACGACCTGAGCGGCCCCTCGAACGATCCGAGGCCATCTGGCGAGGATGACCAGGTGAAGCATCGCGATGGAGATGTCGAGGCCGCAGCAGCGGACGAACCGGTGCCGGGGCCAGCTCACGAGCGCGTCGAGCGGGCCGCACCGTCGCCGACAGAGTACGGACAGGCGCTCAAACACGACCGTGAGGTCGCCAAACAAGAGGCGGCCCGAGAGCAGGTCGACCGGGAGGCTGTCAAGCGAGAGCTTCGCGACCTCGGTGATGTCTTCGATCGGCGCCACCAAGGCGACGAGGACCACCGGGAGGACGGGACCGAGTCATCGACCGAGACGTGTGTAGGTGGCAACGGTGCCGGACCGGAGCGTCTCGACGATGTCGTGTTCGTCCCAGTCACCGACGACCTCGTCCCACCGGGGCAATGGAGTGCGGTCGAGGACGGCGCCGCCCGCGTCGCGCAGGTCCTCGAAAAGGAACTCGCGCTCGAACGGCAGCGGGGAACCCGGAGCGGGCTGACCGCTGGTCAGTACGATACCCGCGCCGGTCATCGGCTCGCCATCGGCGATCCACGGGTCTGTGAAACTCCGACGCCTGGCCGCGAGAAGCGTTACGCCCTCGTGCTCGTGCTAGATCGGTCGGGGTCGATGCGCAACGGTAGCCCCCCGAAAATCGAGGTTGCAACACAGGCGGTCGCCCGACTCGCCGTCGCTGCCGAGGGACTGGGGATTCGTGTTGCCATCATCGACTTCATCGACGGTCAGGCTCGCCTTGCGAAGCCGTTCGCCGTCGAGTCGCGTCACGTCCAGACAACGCTGCTCGATACTAACTGCGGTGGTGGGACACCGTTAGCCGAGGCAATCGGGCTCGCCCGGACGGTTGTCGAGACACAGCGTGACGAACCACTGATCATCACCGTCACCGACGACCGCCCCAGCGACATCGAGGCGGTCACGCGCGAGCTCCAGGCATCGTACGCTCCGGTGTGCTCGTTGACCATCGCGACCGACTGTGACCCTGGGACGTTAGCCCCTGATGCATCGGCGCTGGCGCCGTACTATGAACGACAGGCGGCGGTCTACGACGTCGACGCCATCGACGATCGTCTCGACCAGTTCGCGAGTCTTCTGACCGGACTGTGACTCGTCCGCTTTGAACTGGCGAGAGAACAGTCTGCGTGGCTCCGTTGGAAATCACTACAGATTGGAACAAGCGGCGTGCTGAATATAGAGAGCATAGCTGTCACTGAGCGGTGGCACTCAGTTATGTCCTCACGATCTTAATGAGGTGATATGGTTGCGTGGCATCGGAACGTGGTGAGCGGGTGGCGACAGGATATGGGTACGGGGATCACCGTGGCGTCTGCGGCACTCATCGGCTCCCTCTTTTATTTCCTCGTGCTGGAAATTATCCCAGTACAGGTTTCCGCAGACACGCAGTACTGGGCCGGGTACTCGCCACAATTTACATTTGTTGCCGGGCTCATGGTTGGTACTCTTTTATCGAGACGCGTTATGTCCCGGGTGTCTACCCCGGAACAGGGGGCGATCGCGGGCGGCGCGCTGGCCATCTGTATCGTGGTACTTGTACCGATACTGGCGGCAGTGTACGTGTTTCTGTTTCCAATCCTTCTTAGTGTCACCACCGGGTAGGAGTTACGTTACGCACTACAGCTCTACCCAGCACCGCTGTGGGCTGCTGTCGGCGTCGCTCGAGCCGTCGCTACTGCGTGGAGTCCGCTCGTCGGTGTTTCCCTGGTCCCCATTGCAGCGCTGGCCGGGTGGACGTACCAGCGTCGCTGTCGCTTCAGTGGTGATCGAACCGTCAGCTAACACCCGTGAATCGTCGAGTGCCGGCGGTCACGTTCCATGAGCCGTCTGACCGACTCGCGCCCTGTGTTCAGCAAGCGTCTCCACCAGCCACCCGGTCGCTGTCAATAATGGCGTGTGAGATACAGAGGAGGGGTGCAGCGTAGCGATCCGAAATTTCTATTGCGAACGTCCGATCCTAACTCACATCCGGAGACCCGACGTATGAGATCAGTTGCAGTTCGGGAGTCGATTCCTGTCTGTCAGCAAGCGTCGCCAGTATCAATATCGATCGAGAGTTCGCCCATAAGGTTGATTTCCGCCAGAATACTCAGACAGTCACCGTCAGTCTGTAGCTGAGTAGATGTTACTTGTTTTCTACCATCCGAGTCATCCGCCTCAGCGCGAGCGTGGAGCGCATAGTTCCCGGGTGACTGAACGGGATTTTTCCACGAGTGCATATCGATTTCCTCGTTCCCGTCATTGTCTCGATCGGCCATCAGTCGCGTTGGATGTGTTTACCAGAACACGACCTCGTTATCGGTTACGTCTTCGATAACGGCATCGAATACAACGGGGCTATCGCCGAGGTTTTTGACCCACACCTCCGCAATGGAGACAGACCTCGACTCTCGGGTGAACTCCGAGACGGACGAACACCCGGCAAGCGGTATCGAGAGTGCGGTTCCGGCGGACAGTAGTAGCATCCGGCGTGACTGGGTGGAGGGCACAGTCGTGTACTCATCTCGTTTCCATATGAATTCTGGGCTAGGACAAACCAGACCGAACATAGCTATCGAGGGAAAAGGGGGGTGAGGTGAGTACGGGATAGGCGCTGTGTATACGGCAACGGCCACACAACTACCCGATCGCCGTCAGCAACGCCGTGACCGATACAGAGGGTGTAGTTAGCAACCTATCGTCGTCGTCCCAGTATGCTGGCGATAGTACTAGTATTAGGTAGATGCATCAACTGTGTCACGGGTTGCACAGATACTCACAGTCAATAGCCTGTCCATCGTATGTCGAGGAATGCCCGAACAAACACTGTTCGAATTCGAACGGAACATGGACACAGGTGAAGTTGTACAGTACTTTCGAACGGTCGCTGACCACTTGGAGTCCGGTAATGAATTCACTCTCGAATCCGGTACCGAGTCGGTGACACTCACTCCCCCGAGACGAGTCGAGTTCGAGGTTGAGGTCGAACGCGAAACGTCGAAGTCTGGGGGACCAGCGGAGATAGAACTCGAGTTCGAGTTGGAGTGGGACGAAGATGGAACCGGTACTGGGGATCTCAATATCGGGTGAGGAATCTCTTACAAGCCGAAATCGATACGATGTCGAACACGTGGCACAGAGCATCGAAATCAAAAGGTGGCCTGAGCACACCTCGCCTGCATCGGGCGAGGGTGCACACCGGCAACCGCACGACACGAGACCAGCGCGGTCAGGATCGTTCGACGTCGGCTGCCGATGGATTTGACCCATACAGTGCAGGCACCCAGTTCTGGCCGTCGATCGCCGGGCGTTCGTAGTTGGGATCCTGCTGTCGGTCCGGCAACTCGGTCGGCCCAGGCATGGTGTCCTCGTACTCGATCTGTGAGAGGAGGTGACTGATACAGTTGAGCCGGGCATGTTTCTTGATATCGGCGTTGATTACGTGCCACGGCGAGTTACTCGTATCCGTGTAGGTGAACATCGCGTCTTTCGCCCGCGAGTACTCGACCCACCGCTCTCGGGCTTCGAGGTCGATCGGGCTGAGCTTCCAGCGACGTTTCGGGTCGTTGCTGCGCTTCTGGAAACGTCGTTCCTGTTCTTCGTCGCTGATCGAGAACCAGTACTTGATGAGGATGATCCCCGAGCGCATGAGCATCCGCTCGAACTCGGGGGCCGACCGGAGGAATTCCTGATACTCCTCGTCGGTACAGAAGTCCATCACACGCTCGACGGTCGCACGGTTGTACCAGCTCCGGTCGAACAGCACCATCTCACCGGCCGCCGGAAGCTGTTCGACGTACCGCTGGAAGTACCACTGACTCTGCTCGCGTTCGGTGGGCTTGCCGAGCGCGACGACTTTCACCACCCGGGAACTCGTGCGGCGAGTGATTCGGTGGATCGTTCCGCCTTTGCCGGCCGCGTCTCGACCATCGAAGAGCACGACAACCCGGAGTCCCTGCTCTTTGACCCACATCTGGAGCCTGACGAGTTCTTCCTGGAGCCGCTCGAGTTCCCGCTTGTAGTGTTTCTTCTTAATCTTGCCACTTTTTTTGTAGAGGTTCTCCTCGTCGACGGTGGTCAGCACGGACTCCTCGGCCGGTAACACCGGGTGCTCGGTCATCGGAGCTGCTGCTCCTTATCTCCATCACTGACCATTGATGCGTACATGCGGGAGTATCAATGGTAATAGTACATAACTCTCTGCCCCCACGAAACGCAGGCCACTTCCCCGACTGTGCGGTGTCCGGGGAGGCGATCGGCGAACACGCCGGTCCGCCGTACACGGCGACCCGTCGATAGTGGGGGAGCCGACGGGGGATATCCCTTCCGAGGTACGACACTACTCCGGTAGCTATAGTAGAATTTGGAAGTTTCCGCAGGGCAACCAGTCGAACAACGGTGTTTCATATCGGCTCTCGAAGATGCAGAGAAGCGTGTGAGTAGATACCTTCTGGAGATTACTATAGGGGTGCTATACTGACCCGATGACCGGGACGCACTTTCTATGCAGCACTCGTCTCAGAAACCACCGAGTTTCAGACAGGGTCGCCGTGCGAGGTAAAGCGAGTATCGTGCACCAGGCAGTCTCCAGTCCGAGGGCGGCTGTTTCCTTGGAACGGAGCGGGATCACAATGTTGCGGCGGACCGACCGGCTTCGAGTTCTGTCAAGAGGTCGGCGACGCGGTCGCGAATCTCATCTCGGATCCCGCGAACGATGTCAAGGGACCGTCCGTGTGGGTCGTCTAGATCCCAGTCGCGATTATCGCCGCTCCACGTAGCTGGGCATACGTCGTCTGCGGAGCAGCCCATGGTAATTACGATATCGGCATCCTGTAGTTCCTCGAACGTGATTTCATGAGGTGTACGATCCGAAAGATCGATGCCATCCTCCCGCATGACTTCGACAGTGTTTTGATGAACGCTGTCGGCTGGGTTCGTCCCGCCGGTGAGTATCTCAACCCGGTTTCCAAGGTTGCGGTTCTCCATCTCTCGTTTCGCGAACGCGGTTGCCATCTGGCTCCGCCCCGCGTTCTGGACGCACACGAACGCGACGGTCACTTCGTCGTCGATCATACCGTTTCGTAGTGCCGGTTCTGAAAAATCCTATCTAAGAGCGGTATAGATTCTTATATACATTATAACACCGAGTGTATCGCTTCACCGGCCGTTTGATCACGGCACAAACCGATATCTTGGACGGCCGTGCGTGACTTGTTCTCGTTCCACTTGATGTCCGTGACCGATACAGAGGCTGTATTCAGCAGCCGAGCGGAGGGATGTTTTGAATGTATGTGGTTTTCGACTTCGCCATCAGTCACACGAATACGCAATGTCTGGAGAAACGATGCAGCAGTCCGCTCCTGCGTGCGCAGACTATCGCTCCCTGCGAATTCTCGTTCCGGGGTTTGTCTTCCACCACGAAGGTGACTGCTTCCCAGTAGGAAGCAGCAAGTACTACCAGTGCGGATATGGTTTTACGGAACAAATGAGCGAACCGGAGGAACGAATGACTGAACCGGATTTGACGGATCCACAGTATTATCTCAATCGAGAACTCTCGGAGCTTGCTTATCAGGAGCGTGTTCTCAGCGAGGGCACGAACGAAGGCAACCCACCACTCGAACGCCTCCGGTTTCTTGCGTTCTTCACCAAGAACACCGATGAGTTCTTCATGAAACGCGTCGGCGGACTCAAACAACAGGTCACAGCCGGCGTTACTGTGACGACACCTGACGGCCGCACACCCAGTGAGCAGTTGGATGAGGTCATCGAGGCCGCACGACCACTGTTCCGCCGCCAAGACACCTACTGGCAGACCGAACTCAAACCCGAACTCGCGGAGGTAGGTATCGGGATCCGTGCGTACGATGACCTGAACGGAGAGCAGCGCGACCAACTCCGGACGTACTTCGAAGAGTCCGTTCTCCCCACCCTCACGCCGCTCGCCTTCGATCCCGCCCACCCGTTCCCGTTCATCTCGAACCTCTCCCTCTCGCTCGCCGTCCTCTCGACGGAGACGGGTGAGGACACGACGTTTACGCGAATCAAGATCCCGGCAAATCAGCCCCGTCTCGTCGACGTTCCGGACACCTCCGAACAGTACGTCCTGATCGAGGATCTCATCGAGGCCAACCTCGATATGCTCCTCCCCGGTCTCGACATCCTCGACGTCTCGAAGTTCAGGGTGACGCGGAACGCCGAGGTGCGACGCAACGAAGAGGTCGCCGAGGACCTCGTCGATATCATCGAGGACGTCCTCGAGCAACGGCGGTTCGCGACCATCGTCCGCCTGGAAGTCGACGCAGATATCGCCGATGAGTCAGTCTCGATTCTGACGGAGCATCTCGATGTCGACGACCGCGAGGTCTTCCACCGAGAGGGCCCAATCGACTACGAGGATTTCTTTACGCTCCTCGAGTTGGAGCGGCCGAACCTCAAACTCCCATCGTGGACACCACAGCCACATCCGCGACTACTGCCGAAAGCGGGCGACAGTCGAAACGAGACGACGGCGATATTCGACGAAATCCGCGAGGACGACATCCTGGTCCATCACCCCTATCACGCTTTCGAGGGCACGGTGCAGCGGTTCCTCGACGCAGCCGCGAATGACCCGGACGTCCTTGCGGTGAAGGCCGCGATCTATCGAACGGCGAGCGACTCGAAGGTGATTCAGAGCCTCATCGACGCTGCGGACAACGGGAAACAAGTGGCGGTGATGGTCGAACTCAAGGCGCGCTTCGACGAGAAGAACAACCTCGAATGGGTGCGCCGCCTCGAGGAGGAGGGCATTCACGTCGCCTACGGGACCGTCGGTCTGAAGACACATACGAAGACGGCGCTTGTCGTCCGTCGAGAGGAGGACGGTGTCCAACTCTACTCACACGTCGGCACGGGCAACTATCACTCCGAGACCGCCAAGGGGTATTGCGATCTCGGACTGCTGACCGCTGATCGCGACGTCGGGCAAGACCTCACGAAGGTCTTCAACTTCTTCACCGGGCCGACGCTCGACGAGCGCTTCCGGGAACTCCTCATCGCACCGGTGACGATGCGTGAGCGCTTCACAGAGATGGTCCGTCGCGAAGCCGATCACGCCCGTGCTGACCGGCGTGCGCGAATCGTCGTGAAGGTGAACGGCCTCGAGGACCCGAAGATGGTCGAAGAACTGTATCGCGCCTCGATGGCCGGCGTCGACATAGACCTCATCGTCCGCGACATCTGCCGACTCCGGCCCGGCCTCGAGGAGGTCAGCGAGAACATCACCGTGCACTCGATCGTCGGGCGCTTCCTCGAGCACGCTCGGATCTTCTACTTCGAGAACGCCGGCGACCCCGACTGGTTCATCGGCTCTGCGGACTGGATGACCCGCAACCTCGACCACCGTGTCGAGGCCGTCACGCCCGTCGAAGCAACGAGACTGCGCAACCAACTCCGATTGGTTCTGGAGGTCTCACTCACTGACAACCGCCGCCGGTGGGTGATGCAAAGCGACGGGAGCTACGAGCAGGTCACACCGGACGACGAGCCAGTACGGGACACCCAGGAAATCCTGATGGCGGCCACGGACGCCGCCCTCGAGCGTGGGTACGGACCTGGTATGGAGGTTGACATGGACCTGATCGAAGAGGGGCTTCTCATCGAGCCAACCGCCGACGGGGGTGTCGAAGGCGACCGTGACTTGTCAGCCACCACTGACGATTCCGATGGGGATCAAGAAGGGCACTCGGGCAGCGGGACTACATCAGTTTTCGACAGGTACGCTGAGCAGTGGTATCATCCCGACAGCGAGACGTACGATTGGGCGGTCCGTACACGAGACGGTGACCGTCGGTATTTCAAGACGCGTGACGGTGCCCGGACCCGGCTTCGTGCAGAGTACGAGACACCCTCCTAGCCGAAGCGAGTTGTCGTATTGCCGCCTTTGACGATTTGCCGTCGTACCCCCAGCAGTGTATCACGTCACGAGGTCATGCATTGATGGCCGGTAATTCACCTATTCTCATAACGATGCGGTTAAAACTGACATACCTGAATATTTGACTGCATAAACCTAAATAGGCTCTATAGACTATTATACACATAATGTGCCCAGACGCTTCCGACTTCCCGAGACGGTACGACCAGTACCGCGACAGCTCTGGGTCCTGGACGTTCGACATAGCGGAGTACGAAGACGATCTGGAGCCTCTCATCCCTAGCAGCACCTCGTCCGACCCGACGCCAGAGGAGGCCTACCAGATGGCAGTCTATTTCGAGGGGTTCATTGAAAGGCAGCAACGAACGTCGAACTGGTCCGACGAGGCGCTTGACCGGTTCGAAGCCTTCGAGTCGACACTCGAATTCGAAGCTGTCGCGACAGCCCTCAGAGAGATTGCCGAGGATAACGGTTCGTAGCCAAAGTCACCCATGGAATACACCCTCCAACCCGACGAACACGTCTCGGACGGCATCAAGCGAATCGTCGACGGCAAGATCGAACGAGGGATCGACCACATCGACGAGGGCGACGACGTACACGAGACGATCCACGAGGTTCGCAAGCGGTGTAAAGAAATCCGAGCAGCCGTTCGACTCGTCCGTCCGGTCTTGCCCACGTACAAACGCGAGAACGTCCACTACCGGGATGCAGCCCGGCGAATCTCGGACGTTCGCGACGCTCACGCGGCTGTCGAGACGTTCGACGACCATCTCCGGCCTGCGGTCGAGGCGCGCGGCGCATTGGACGACTCGACGCTCGCCGATATTCGGGCAACACTGATCGATCGACGCGAGACGATGGCTGCTGAACAGGACCTCGAGCGACGACTGGCGCAGGTCCGGGCGGATCTGGTCGAAGGACGAGACCGCGTCCCGGATCTCCCGATCGCGACGGAGGGGTACGACGCGGTGGCTGGCGGCTTGCGCAAGTCCTACAAGCGGGCCCGGAATCGCATGGCCGAGGCGTACGAGGAGCCGGAGTTCGAGCGCTTTCACGAGTGGCGCAAACGGATCAAGTACCACCGCTACCACACCCGGCTCCTCCGGCGTGTGTGGGTCGGCCCGATGAAGCGCCGGCGTGCAGAACTCAAAGAGCTGTCCGATATCATCGGCTACGAGAACGACCTCGCGGAGTTCGAAATGGTGATGCACGACGAGGAACTGTTCGCCCCAGCGACCAGAGCGATACTGAACGAGATACTCACTGCGAAGCGGTCCGAATTCCACCGCCGAGGCCGGCCCCTTGGCGAGCGGCTCTTTGCGGAAGCCCCTGACCGGCTGGTCGACCGTCTCGGTGCCTACTGGACGGCGACACACGAATACGACCCTGCTCCGTGACCAGTCGGTGCTGGCCCATTCGCGTCTTGTATGCAGCACGGCGGTTGAAACCCATCACCGCTTGAGGGATTCAACAAGGCCGAGTCCAGTGGGTTCAGTCCTTAGGCTGCACATACGCTATGAGTGCGTACGTCTCATTCCGTGATGTTCTCAAGCCACCCACCGCGAACAGTAGTTGAGGTAAACGGTGTGAGTGCACGAGGAGGCCACGCTCTGAGTTGCTGTTTGACGACGTAGCGCTTATGTTCGGGACCCGAGAACGGCGGGGTAGATGCAGCTGCACCGGCTCGTTCGCAACCCCTACGGGCGCGCCTTCTACGACCGACTCCAGGCGGCCGGCGTCACCGCGACGATGATGTCGGAGTATGGGCGGTCGCTTCCCGTCAACGACGCACCCGACCCGGACGCGTTCCGCGTTAAGCGTTGTGAACCGGCTGCGGTGCGTGCGCTTGCCGCGCCGACGGACGAACTCGTCGACGGCGAGACCGTCGTGGGTGCGTTCGCCGACGGGACGCCGCTGGGGTACCTGTTCTGCTCGGTGGATGCGACGCTGCCAATCCACCCGCTGGAGCGGACGCTGTCGTTCGACGGTGCGTACGTCCGCCGGGTGTTCGTCGCGCTCGACCACCGGGAACGAGGGGTTGCCGGCGCGCTGCTGGACTGGGCGCTGGCTGACGCCAGCGGCGATGGCGCGGAACGCGCCACGGCGCTGGTCGCACGGGACAACATCCCCTCGCGTGCGCTGTTCGAGTCCCGGGGGTTCGGCGTCCGTCGGCGCCATTTTTACGCACGGGTCGGGCCGCTCACACACTATAGCGTTAGGGAGCGGGAACCGAGCCAACAGTAGATACATATATATCTCGTAAGTAAATAATTCTCGGAGTAGATTCATACTGCGGTGGGAGCGTCCTCTACACGCACTGTATGACCGGGGAACTGCGCGAGGCGATCAAAGGCGTGCAAAAACGAGTCGAGGCCACGGACCGGGTCGTGGCCGAGCGCGGCGAGCGGACCAACGTCGTGGCACAGCTTACCGGCGCGGACTACATCAGCCTGGCGGCGCTGTTCGTCGGCTGGGGGAGCGCGCTGCTGTTCCTGCGCGGCGAGCCGAACTGGGCGCTGCTGGTGATGTTCGGCGCATTCCTGCTGGACAAGCTCGACGGCTGGTACGCCCGTCGAGCGGGGGTCTCTTCGCCGTTCGGCCGCCGGGTCGACTCCTTCATCGACATCTTCGCGTACCTCGTCCCGGGCGCGTTGCTGTACCACGTCGCAGTCGCGCCCAACGACCTCGCCAGTCTCGTCGTCGGCTTTCTCGTCCTCTCGTTCGGCGGACTCCGGCTCATCCGCCACAGCGACGAGGGATTCGGTGCCGACGGTGAGACGAGCTACTACCACGGGACGACCGTCGTCCACACGAACCTCGTCGTCGTCGCCAACTACTTCCTCGTCGTTCTGGTCGGGCCGTGGAACGGCTGGCTCGCCAGCCTGCTGGTCGCCGCCGCCTGCCCGCTGATGATCTCGGACTACAAGGCCTACAAGACGGACGTGAGCCACGCGCTGGCGGGCCTCGGGGCGGTTGCCGCCGCCGCGCTGGCGCTGGCCCTCGAGTGGGGGTACTTGTGAGCGAGGCCGAGGGTCGGACGGTCCGCGTCGACGTCCACTGTCACACCGTCGCCTCCTACGACAGCCAGCTGCTCCCCGAGCGGCTGCTCGCCCGCGCCGACGCGGTCGGGCTGGACGCCGTCGTCGTCACCGACCACGACACGGTCCACGGAGCGCACGTCGCGGCCGACCTCGCGGTCGACTACAACGTGACGGTCCTCGTCGGCTGTGAGGTGTCGACGGCCGACGGTCACTTGCTCGCCATCGGCGTCGACGAGGCACCGAAACCGGACGAACCGCTGTCGGCGACGGTCCAGCGGATCCGCGATGCGGGCGGGCTGGCGGTCGTTCCTCACCCGTTCCAGCGCTCGCGACACGGCGCGAGCGCCGCCGCCATCGAGGGCGTCGACGGCGTCGAGGTGTACAACGCCCACACGATGGTCGGCCTGCGCAACGACCAGGCCGAGCGCTTCGCCCGCGAGCGGGGCTACCCCGCGTTCGGCGGCAGCGACGCTCACCGCGCCGGCGGTCTCGGGCTCGCGGCGACGGCGGTGACGCTTGCGCCCGGACAGCCGCCGAGCCCGGCGACCATCCTCGCGGCGATGCGCGACGGCCGGACCGCAGCGGTCGGCCGCCGCACCTCGATGTGGCAGTACGTGACGAAACTCGTCGCCACCGCGCGGTACAACGCGCCGTCGCTGCTGTAACGATGGAGGCCAGCGACGACAGTGGGACTGATGCCGGCAGCGAGACGGTCCTGACGGAGGAGGCGGAAACGGGGATCGCGGCCGGTGAGCCCGACCACACCGACGGCGGCCGCGTTTTCGCCTCGGCCGCTGCCCGCCGGGACGCCGCCGTCCGGACCGTGGCCGTCGTCGGCCTTCTGCTGGCGGCCACCGCCGCTCTCCGACTGCTCGCGCCCAGCGTGACCGATCCTGCCGTGGTCCGGACTTGGATCGCGCAGTTCGGTTCGCTCGCTCCGCTGGCGTTCGTGGTCCTCCAGACCCTCCAGGTGATTCTCGCCCCGATCCCGGGCCAGACGCTGGCCGGCGTCGGCGGGTACCTCTTCGGGACGCTGTGGGGGACCGCCTACAGTATGGTCGGCGTCGTCGTGGGCAGCGCCGCAGTCTTCGTCGGAAGCCAGCGGTTCGGCCGCCCCTACGTCGAGCGGGTCGTCGACCCCGCCGCACTGGCCCGCTGGGACGACTCCGTCGACCGTACCGGGGTGCTGGGCCTGTTCGTGCTCTTCTTGTTCCCGACGTTCCCGGACGACGTGCTCTGTTTCGTCGCCGGCCTCACCGACGTCCGACTCCGAACCTTCCTTGCGCTCGTCCTCGTCGGCCGCACGCCGACGTTCGTCGCGGCGGCCTACGCGGGCACCCGACTGGCCGACGGCAATCTCGTCGACTTCGCGACCGTGGTTGCGGCGCTGACCGTCGCCTCGGTTGCCGTCTACGCCGCCCGCCACCATATCGTCGGCCGCCTGAACCGCAGTAGCTGAGTGGCGGCAAAGGCGACCCGATCGAGCAGCGCACCCTCCAACACCCGCGGGAGACCGTTACCCGACCATCCCGCTTATGACTGCGGAGACGGACATAGCACTCAATAGTGGTATGATGGCCCTGACCCACGGCCTCGCGAGCCTCGCGCTCGCGGCCCTCGCTAGCCCCGCCCTTTCGGGGTACGCCAGCCCGCCGCTGCTCGTAGCGGCGTTCCTCGGCGGGGTGGTGCCGGACCTCGACGTGGTCGCCGAACATCGGAAGTCGCTGCACTTCCCGGTCGGCTACACCCTCCTAGCTGGCGCCATCGGCGCCTGGTTCGCCCTCGCCCCGAGCGAGGGGGTCCTGCTGGCCATCACGGCCGTCGGCGCCGCAGCCCTGCACGCCTGGTCGGACGTGCTATAGTAGACTTCAGAAGTAATTGCTTATTTTTGGGACAGAGAGTTGGTTGAGAGCGGTGTCGATCGCTGTTGTTAGTTCGTTAAGTGAGTCGAAGAACCGGTTGCTCAGAGCCGCTTGCAGCTGTCTCCAGCACTCTTCGACCGGATTGAGCTCCGGCGAATACGCCGGTAACGTCACGAAGGCGAGGTCGTCACGGGCCGCTAGGTCCGTGACGGCCGACGCCTGAAAATACGGTGCGCCGTCAAGCACAACGAGCAAGTCATCTTCGAACTCTTTGCATAACGCTAAAATAAAATGTTTTGCGTGCTCGGCGGTCACGTACTCCTCGAATCGGGAGAAAAAGCGATCACCGTCTTCGGTGATCGCGCCGAGTAAACACGTCCAGTCGCGCTGGCCCGAGAGTTCGACAGAGGGCCGCGTGCCGCGCGGAAACCACGCGGCACGCGGCTCAACTTGCACGGATTTCTTGGTTTGGTCGATGCAGACTACGGTGGCGTCCATCTCCCGCCGCTTTTTTTGAGTTCCTCGTGAAACTTCTCTTGTTCATCTTCATCAGCTTCAGCGGCTGAACGGCGTGGTTTCTGATAGCTTAACCCCGCTTCTTTCAGCAACCGCCGGCAACTCGGGAGTGAGTACTCAACGCCGTACGTTTCGTCGAGAAACTGCTGGACGAGCGCCGGCGTCCACGCCGGCGCGTCGATCCCGACTTCTTCGGGTGGATCGTGGACAGTTTCTTCGAACTCTTGTTGCTGTGTATCTGAGAGCTTTCGGTTTCTTCCAGAACGATGAATATTAGCGACGGCGTGCTCAAGCGACTCGTCGGTGTCGAGTCGCTTGAGCCAGTTGTAGATCGTTTTCCGGTGAACGTCGTACCACTCGGCTAGCTCGTCTTGCGTGACACCGTTCTTGTACGCGATCGCTGCTAACAACCGCTCTGTTGGCTTCTTTCCCTCCACGTTGTCGAGGGCATCTTGCAGCTCTCCGACGGAGATCTCGTCGAGGTGCTCCACTAGCTACTGAAAGAGGCTTTTTGCAAATATATCTAACGACTACTATAGCCGGCAGCGTCGAGCCGGAACCGTGGGATCCGACCACCGAGCGGGCGGTCTACAACCACGCGCTCGGCGGGTGGCACCGACCCCGACGGCTGGTCCGCTACTCCGGTGCGCCGGAGGACGGCCTGATCGCGATCGGCTTCACCGCAGTCGCGCTGCTGGCGCCCGCGACCGGTCCGATGGCCGACGCCGCGCTCCTGTGGCTGGCCGTCGTGGCTGGAGCCTACGTGCTCGCTCGGAAGCGGCTGCCGGCACTGCGTCGCCGTCTCGCAGCGCTCGTCCCGGCCCGGCTCGTCGCGTCGCTGCCGACTGTCCGCGTTGAGGAGACCGACGGCGGTGCGACCCGGGTGGCAGTCCAGTGGCACTGAATCTCCGCCGTCAAAGTGGAGGAAGCCCACTCTCGCTCAAGCATCTCACCATCGTTCCCGGCGACGAGCACGCGACCCCCGTATACATCGACCGTCTCGACGGCAGTCAGGAGGTCTCGATCCAGCTCCGTGATGTGCGCTGTGAGGAGTACGTATCCGTTGGCCGAGTGACCTGTTTCTTCGATGTCGGAGACTATCGGTTCGCGTATTGTCCATTCCCTAATGTAAATCTCAGTTCGTTCTGTACACATCATTTAGACGACGATTCAATTCGCCCTTGGAGCACCGGACCGTTTTCTATCATAATGACCGCAAGGCGGAAACCCGCGCCTTCAGGCGCGGGAGGAAGCCGACAACCCGATACACAAACCCTCCTCGATAGCAGGCCGACTCCCCCACGCCAATCCGAATACTTATAAATACGCACAACTATATATAAAATACAGATGGTGGACGACTCACGCACTCGAACAGTCCCTGTCAAACTCGATGTGGACGAGAGTGCCGCTGGTCTTCTCCACCAGACAACCGACCATTTCCTCGACGCCGCCAACTACGTCGTCAACGTGGCGTGGGAACCAGACTGGAAAATCACCAGCAAACAAAAACTTAACGACCTCACCTACTACGACGTTCGAGACGACTCACCGCTTCCAGCCAATCTCGTGCAGGCCGCACGAAACCGAGCAGCAGAAGCCGTCAAAGGCGTTATCGAACGCTGGAAAGAAGGCAAGAACGCCTCGAAACCACACTTCACGTCACGGTTCGCCAGCTACGACGCCCGAACTGTCACCGTCAACGACGACCACGCGACACTCGCTACAATCGACGGGCGAGTGACCGCCGAGTTCGTGCTCCCAGACGAACAGCGAGACACGCCCCACTCGGCGTACCTGTTCAACGACGACTACGACGTGAATGGAGCCACGCTCCACTACGACACAGTTGAGGACTGTTTCTACCTTCACATGCGGACACAGCCCGCCGTGGAGAACGATGCTGCCGAACAAGGCGATGCCAAGCACGTTTCCGTCCTTGGTGTTGACCTCGGTATCACAAACATTGCAGTCACCTCGACCGGACGATTCTGGAGCGGTGGTGAACTCAACCACTGGCATCGAGAATACGAGAAGCGTCGTGGCTCGCTTCAACAGGCCGGGACTCGATGGGCACACGAGAACGTCCAGCGAGTCGGTCGCAAGCAAACAGGGCGTTTCGAGCAGATGCTTCACACCATCTCGAACGAACTCGTCGAGGAAGCTCTTGAGAACGACTGTACGCATATCGTGTTCGAGCAACTCAAAGGCATCCGAGAACGCCTGCCGCACGCGAAGGCGGTTCACAAGTGGGCGTTTCATCGCTTGTTCGAATACATCACGTACAAAGCCGAATCTGAGGGGCTTGTGGTGAAGCAGATTAATCCGGCGTACACGAGTCAGCGTTGCTCGAAGTGCGGGTTCACTCACGAGGATAACCGCCCACACACCAACGGGCAGGACGAATTCGAGTGCCTGAAGTGCGGGTACGACGTCCACGCGGATTACAACGCGGCGAAGAATATCGGGCTGAAGTATCTCCGCGACCAGCAAAAGTCTGGACGTGGAGGCGCACCCGTAGGCGTGCGCTTGAACAGCGGGATGTTGAATGTGAACGGCGAGTATTCGCCTACCGCTCTCAGCGGTTAGAACGGGAGTCCACGCTGAATGCCACGCCCTTCAGGGCGTGGTAGCTTACTCAGCACACGCAACTTCTCTTTCAGATACGTGTCGCCCGACATCAATGATGAAGTTGGGAAGTGTACGCTGGGGAGGATGATCAATCGTATTTCTAAGTGATGTATGATTCTTAATAGCGGTAGGGTCTGGGAATGACCCAGCGACAGTTCTGGCAATAGATTGCGGATCGATATCTGTGATATTTGCTTGACGCCATCGGAAACTCTTCACTTCTTGTTTCAACCGACCTATGTAGCCCAAAGGATCGTCAGGTGCTTCCACATTACCGTTATGTGCACGGTCGTGGCAGTGCCTGCACATTGTGATAAGGTTGTATTTTTCGTGATCTCCCCCTCGGTGTCGCGGAACTATATGATGTACTTCAAGCGAGACTCCTCTCATATCCTCGTGCCTCTCACAATGGCGACACATAAAGTCATCTCTGCGAAGAACCTCCCTGCGTCGCTTAGGCCAATCATTTGGGAGAGGTCTTGACATACCAGTACACTCCATTTTATTCGGTAAAATAGTTACCCTGTGGTAGATTCGCGCTGTGTATTCAGCAGGCCTGTTGAAACGTATCACCTACTCAGGATTTCAACAAGCCGTTGCTGTTTTTCAGGGTCCAGAATGGGTGAGCCCCGCCGTAGGCTCGTGATTCGATGACCTCAGACGATGACCCGTTTCACGACTGTGAGTTGGATCCCGAGGCGATCCTCGGGACACACATCTTCAAAGCCGTCCTGTTCACCGACGAGACGGAAACTCCGGTGAACGTACTCACCGGCGAGACACCAGCACATTCGCAAGCAACCGTCGAGGAAGCGAAAGAGTTCGCTGCGAGTATCGACACGAAAACGCCCCAGATCGCTCTCCCCGCATCCGTCGAGTCGCAGATCGAAACACAGAGCAAGCCCTACACGGCGGCCGCATTCTTCCACTTCAAGACGACTGGCTCGCTCGAACGCCACCGTGCTTACCATGCCGCTTACGAGGCGGACGCGTTCACCGTCGACTTCGAAGCTGACTACGAGTCCGGGAATCTGACCATCACAGTCGACCGAGCGAATGAGTCCTAAGAATCGACCGCTAGATCAGGTTTTTCGAGCGCCGGCGATGGGTGCCGGCGCAGCAGGAGCGAGCAAGCAACGACTCCCGGTGCGTCGGCGCTTCGAGGTGTTCGAGATGCACATGGTGATTTACGCTCTGATAGAAGAATCGACCCACGACGACGCACTGGCCACCGGAAAGACGGTGTTCGACCGCCTGGTCGGCGCGGACCCACATGCCAGCGCCGTCTTCGACTACTACGTCTGTTTTGATGAGGAGGACACGTCCGTTGCGGGGAAGGCGCGATGGGGTGAGTTACCGACTGCAGCCTCCGTCGACTCCGATGACGGCCAAGACCTGCTTGAGCGTGGCTGGGAGGCGACGAAAGAGGAGTTCGAGCGGAATCTCGAACGTGTGAAAGAGGCCATCGAGGAACTCTCTGACGAGGAGATTATGCGCGACGAAGATCTCGCTCGGCACGCCTTCCATCAGGTCGGCGCCTACGACGGGCCAACGATCTTCCTGTACAACGAATACGCGAACGGTATTCGTCACCGTGAGCAGCTGGATCGAGTGCTGGAGGAGAGCGAGGAACTCTGGATCGTGCCTGCCGACGTCCACTTCTAAACACGACCTTGCACGTTTATAAATTGTCCCGGATTCTGCCTCTTCAGCCTCTACACATCAGGATTTCTTCGCTAGTCTGTGACTTGGTGGGTCTGTTGTGGGGGAGAGCTTGGGTCAGATCGGGCCAGATCTAATGATCACCGACTGGATGATAACCGATCTACGATCCGTCACGGAGCGAAACCGGCACTCTCACGTAGTCTACTACACGTTCAGAAGCCACTTATAAACGTACAAAGCTGAGTTCTAAACAAAAAACAGCGCGAGTTCCCCACCCCACCGTGGGCGGGGTGAAGCGCATCACTCCGGCGCGTGTTCCGTCTCTTCGATATACCGTTCAACGACTTCTTCCGATACCGCTCCTGTCGTTCCCATATAGTACCCAACCTTCCAGAACCCACCTCCCCAGAAATACGACTCCCGAATCTCGGGATACTGCTCCAGCAAGTGCTTACCCGAGTACGATTTGAATTGCTGAGCAATGTCCGCCGGACTGTGCTTCGGGTTACACTGGACGAATATGTGGACGTGGTCGTCCGCAATCTCCAACGCCAGAATCTCGTGCCCAAAGTGGTTAGCAGTCTCACTGAACAACTCCCGCACATCTTCTTCAACTACGTTGAGAACCGGGTGGCGGTACTTGAGACACCAGACGAAGTGATACTTTTAGGAACTAACCGAATGTGAATGACTGCGGTACTCATCCATCCTGAATACCCACATTTATGACAGTCTGGAATGATTATCAAAGTATGGGTGAAGAAGCCACGAAGACGATTCAGACGCGCCTTCACATAGCGTCTGGTGAACGGTCGTGGCTTCACGACGCCCGCCTCGCCTCACGCGAAATATTCAACGACACCATCCGCCTCAAACGACAAGGGTACACGCGCACCGAGATACAACGGGAGGTTGACCGCGACGACTTCTTGCGGAACAACAAGTGCGCGGTCGTCGGCAAAGCCCTCCACACGTGGGGCTCCTACCAGTCACTTCTCGACTGGTGGCGCGAACAAAATGACCCTGATGGTGACAAGCCGACGCCGCCGAGTACAGACAAATCTGGTGCGTATCCGCTCGTGATGGCGCATACGGAAGGCTACCGCCTCACCGTTGACGATGACACGAACCGCGTCCAGTTCCGTATCAGCCCGCAACCCTACAAGAAGGTAAACGGACACCTGCGCGGTGAGCCGGCCGCGATGGACGAACTTCGAGACGCTCTCACGTCGGATGAGGTGGATGTGGGGCAGGCCGAACTCCTGTACCGCGATGGCGTGTACTACCTACACGTCACGGTCACACGCGAGTTCGACGTGCCCGACCCCGACACCAGCGACACGCTGGTTGGTGTGGACATCAACGAGCGCAACGTCGCTCTCACCGCCCTCGACCGCGAGACGATGCGGACGAAGGGCACACTCGTCCTCGACTACGGTCGGGTCAAGCAGGAACGCCAACGCTACCACACTATCACCACTCGCTGTCAAGAACACGGCAAGACGAGTATCCACCGAAAACTCGGTGACAAGGAAGAACAGTTCACCGAGTGGGTGTTGCATCGTCTTTCCAGTGCTGTCGTGGAGTTCGCAGAGCAGTTCTTGAATCCGCTCATCGTGTTCGAAGACATGGAGGGCATCCGCGAAGAAATGCAGTACGGAACATATATGAACCGCCGGTTGCACAAACTGCCGTTCCACAAGTTCGAGACGTTCGTGTCGTACAAGGCGACGTGGCGAGAGATTCCGACAGATACGGTGGATGCCTACTACAACTCGAAGACGTGTTCGTGCTGTGGTGAGCGGGGCAGTCGGCAGGGACGGCGGTTCCACTGTACGAACACCGAGTGTAACGTGGTGCAAGACCACGCCGACAGGAATGCCTCTGTGAACATCGCGTGGCGCGAGACGGCGAAACTCGACGGTAAGGATACGAATTACCGGACTCACAAAACCCAGCCACAGGTTCGGTTGGTGCGTCTGTCCGGGTCGGGGCGTGTAAGCCGCCCAACCTCATCCCGCTCGCTTGCCGAGCAGGGAGTGCTAGCGCACAGCTGAGGGAATTACAAACGCCTCGGGCTACCGCGCCCGAGGCTGTTTACCAGATGTCCCGGATCACAAATTGGAAACGCGAGAGCCGCACGCCCACACTCGCATACCGGAATACCGAGACCGGAGCTCGGGCTGTCTTACACCGAGCACCGGGCTCGTACCGCTACAAGTGGCGTGGCGCAATCCTCGTCGACGGCTACCCGGTGTGGTCGCGGGGGTACGAGACAAAAGACGCGAAATCGTTCCGTGACGAGCTCCGGAAACGATCAGCGCCCGAACTGAGTTGTCCCGAGTGTTCGAACAGCGATGTGGCAATCGGCGGAAAAACGGCTGACGGCGCGAAGGCTCAGCGTTGGTTCGAGTGTCGGAGATGTGGGTACGAAGCATCCTCGAGGATCGTGTACGGCGCCGAGCGCTGATTGAAGGGAACGTATCTGCGGTGACGTTTATTTTGGGCCGGGATGGGTGGCCCGTCTCAATCGGGCCAGATCCACAGATGAGTCTGGAAGTCATCGACCGCCACAGCGAAGCACTGTTCGAGTTTCTCTGGTGTCCGGTCTGC